>JBGPGQ010000035.1:0-16544 GCA_041483995.1 Bacteroidota bacterium | reverse complement strand
GATTAGCAATTCACAATTATAATAAGTCATGGGTCAGACGAAAACCATATCCCAGACGTTCATCCTTATTGTTGTCACCCTCCTCATTGTCGCGTTGGGTTACACCGTGAATGCCATCATCTCTCCGTTCGTTCTCCTTGGCGGGATTTTGTTTTTGCTCTATCCATTGCGAGACGTTGAACTTGCGCGTCGTTTGATGTGGCTTTCGGCAGGCGTGTTCCTGATTTGGTTTCTGTATTCACTGTCGGGTCTGCTCGTACCGTTCGCCGTGGCGTTGCTTCTTGCCTATATTCTTAACCCTCTTGTCACACGGCTTGCAGCAAAAAGTTTTCCTCGCTGGGCGTCGTCGCTTACAATCGTCATCCTGATAATCGGTGTTGGCGTAACAGTCATCCTCTTTGTTGTTCCTCCGGCAGCACAGCAATTCCAAAGCATCAGCAGCGGTGTTGCGGCGATTGTACGGGATCTTACAGCCCTTCTGAAGTCAGGCAGACTGTTCGGGTTCCTTGCCTCGTACGGAGTAGATGTTGTCGAAGCGCAGGCATTTATTTCCGAACAGGTTTCCCCGCGTCTTGAAAACATGCTGAGCGCATTGTTCGAGGGCGTGTTTGGCTTCATAAGCAGCGCATCGTCGCTTCTGCTTCAACTGATTAATCTCATCATCATTCCATTCATCTTCTTCTACATGCTGAAGGATTTCCCGCAGATATTGGAGAGATGTGCTTCTCTCGTTCCTGCCACCGGCCGGACGCGCGTCACCAACATTGGTCGAAAGGTCGATGAAGTGTTGGGAGCGTACTTTCGCGGCGCCATCATTGTTGCCATTATCCAGGGAACGATTTCAACCGTGGGGCTGACAATCATCGGCGTCAACTACTCCCTCGTTCTCGGAATCATGACAGGTATCCTCGACTTCATTCCGTATGTTGGTCTCGTAATCAGTCTGACTGTCTCGTGTATTGTCGCACTGTTGAGCGGTGAACCGATTCTCGTCAAGGTAATTGCTGTAGTTATACTATTCCTGTCTCAGAAGCTTCTTGAGGCTGCCGTGCTTGGCCCGAAAATCATCGGAGCGAAAGTCGGGCTTCATCCCGTGCTGTTAATTCTCAGCCTGCTTGTTTTCGGGTACTTCCTCGGCTTTATCGGGGTGTTAATTGCCGTTCCTTCAACCGCGTTGCTGGTGGCCGGACTGAGCGAGTGGGAGCAAAAGCGCGAAGTTCAGCTTGAAGTCCCTGCCGAGTAGATGCCAATGGCCGGTGTTCTGTATCTCGTCGCAACTCCCATCGGTAACTTCGATGATATTACCTTCCGTGCGCTCAACGTGCTGAGGAGCGTGGACATTGTCGTGTATGAAGAACGCCGCGAGGGCGAACGATTGCTGCGACATTTTCAGATCGAAAAACCGGTTGAATCCCTGAACGAACACAACGAAGCTGCGGCTTCGTACAATATTCTTGATCATCTCAGGAGCGGTAAATCTGTTGCCCTGGTTTCAGATGCAGGCACGCCGGTGTTTTCCGATCCAGGCCAGTTGCTCGTGCGGAAAGCAATCGATCAACAAATCAAGATCGTTCCGATTCCCGGCGCTTCATCCCTGATGCCCGCACTCACCGTCTCCGGATTTTCCATTGACCAGTTTGTTTTCTATGGATGGCTCTCGCCGAAAAAGGAGCGCCGCCGCGCAGAGCTTCGCCAGTTGATGCAGGAGAGAAGAACAATCGTGTTGATGGATACTCCTTACCGTCTTGTTCCCTTGCTGAAAGATATGGCCGAGGCATTTGGTGACTCCAGACGCGTCTGCATCGCGTTCAATCTTACACTGCCAGACGAGCAGATGTTCTACGGAACGGCAACCGATCTCAGTAGACAGTTTTCATCCAAAGAAATGAAGGGCGAGTTTGTCATTGTCATAGAAGGCTCAGGACGCGATCCACGCATAGAAAAGAAAGCCAGGTAAATGTGTTGATTGCGTTGCTTCTCTTGAATTGCTCCATCCTGCTTTCAGATGCTCCCGCAAATATTGCCTCGGGCGACGAAGCATTCTTTAAGATAGACTACCCTGCCGCGGTGACTGTTTATGAATCGGCGCTACAGAGTAATCCGGACAATGCTGAAATTCTCTGGCGGCTTGCGCGTGTGTATGTTTGCATGGGTGAGGTCGCGATAGAAGAAGATCAGAGTCAGCTCCTTCAGGCTGCAGTGAAGTATGCCCGACTTGGTATCCTGCATGATTCCACAAAAGCTGAAGCGCACACGTGGCTGGCGGGTGCGCTTGGCTATCTTGCATTGAACGCGGAAACCGGTGAACAGGTCCGTCTTTCGAACGAAGTGAAGAACGAAGTGGACTGGGCGTTGAGCCTTGATCCACGCAGCGATGCCGCATACTCCATCAAGGGGTCGTTGTATCGTGCGATGGGGAACTTGAGCTGGTTCAAACGACAGATTGCCTTGGTTCTTTTTGGAGAAATTCCCGATGGAGGATTTGAAGAGTCGGAAACGGCGCTGAAGAAGGCAATCGAGATCGCTCCCGACGTGATGCGACACCAGTACGAATTGGCCGTGCTCTACCTTGACTGGGGTCGCAATGAGGAAGCAAGAAAAATCCTTGAACATGCCTCTACTCTTCCAATCCGGACCGCAATTGACAGACCGCGTCTTGCAAAGATCCAAAAGTTTCTTTCCGATCTTGCCCATCCTGCAGAATAGCGCGCACGGTATATGTCGCAACCAATAATCCTTACCCAACTTAATGTCTATCCCATCAAGTCGTGTGGTGGCATCTCACTACAAACCGCCCAACTTGAGGAGCGCGGCTTGAAGCATGACCGTCGTTGGATGATAGTCGATGAAGATGGAATGTTCATGACTCAGCGTGACTATCCGCGAATGGCATTGATTCGGGTGCGTGTCATGTCTGATCATCTTGCGGTGGTTGCACCGAACACGAAAGAACTACGCGTACCGTTCCATCTCATCAACCATACTGAAGAGTCGGTTGTCGTGTGGGGTGATACAGTGACCGCAGTGAATGTGAGTTCGGAGGCGGCAGATTGGTTCAGTGAGTTCCTCGGAATTTCTTGCCGACTTGTCTTCATGCCTGATCACTTGCTCCGACCTGTGGAAAAAACATACACATCGCTGGACAGCATCGTGGGTTTCTCGGATGCGTATCCGTTTCTGATGATCTCTGAAGCCTCGCTCGACAATCTGAACAGTCGAATGGAACACCGTCTGCCAATGAACCGCTTCCGACCCAATCTTGTTGTTGCAGGCTGTGAGCCATTTGCGGAAGACCAATGGCGACTGATCAGGATCGGCAGTATTGAGTTTCACGTTGTGAAGCCTTGTGAGCGATGCGCAATTACGACTGTGGATCAGGCCACAGGCATACGAGGGAAGGAACCTCTCAGGACGCTTTCGCAGTTTCGTGAGCGAAATGGAAAAGTTCTGTTCGGCCAAAACCTCATTCACGAGCAGAAGGGTTCTCTTCGTGTTGGGGAAGAAGTTGTTGTCGTTCGATGATCTGAAGAGAAGGCAATAGTTGGAAAGAGTCAGTATATTGGAGCACTCATTCAAGGATATCCACGTCAGTCCATGCAGGAAACGCCTGTTTGGATGAAAATCACTGAAACCAGGAAAGGAAATTTCATGAAAGTAGCATGGTGTATTGCTGTAATGATCAGTCTTATCGGGTGCCAGGGGACCGGCCAAAATCCAGTGACGTTGGAAAATCAGAAGGACAAGGTGAGCTACAGTATCGGCCTGAACATCGGCGCCAGCATCAGCAAGGATTCAATTGACATCAACCCTGCCGCGCTGCTTCAGGGAATCAAGGACGCCAGGTTGGACAGCTCAAAGAGGTTGATGAGCAAGAAGGAAGTGCAAGAATGTATGACCGCATTCCAGCAGCAGATGATGGAGAAGCAGACTGCGATGGCAAAAGCAGCATCGGAGAAGAATGTGAAGGAAGGCGAAGCGTTTCTCGAAAAGAACAAGAAGGAAGAAGGAGTGGTAACGCTGCCGAGCGGACTGCAATACAAAGTGCTCACGGCAGGCAACGGGCCGATCCCGAAAAAAGATCAAACTGTTACAACAAACTACACCGGCACGTTGATCGACGGAACAGAATTCGACAGCTCAGTCAAACGCGGACAGCCTGCAACATTTGCAGTGTCGGGTGTTATTCCAGGCTGGACGGAAGAACTACAGTTGATGAAGGTTGGATCGAAGTGGAAGCTGTTCATTCCGGCAAATCTTGCATATGGTGACCGCGGAGCCGGTACTTTGATTCCACCGGGTTCCACATTGATTTTTGAAATCGAACTGCTCGCCATCAAGTAATTATCATTGTACGACGCCGCCCATGAAGCGTGGGCGATGCACATTTCATCTGAACGGGAGTTCGGAGAGCTTGATCCCGGGATTCTTTTCCATGAAATAGTTCATCGCCCATTCACTGGGGAACAGGATGGCAGGTAGCCCGTCGGTGCTCTCGGCGAGAGCGGAGCCGGTCGGGAGAGAAATGGACGGGAGCGAATCCATGTTAAGCCCGGGGTCAAGCCATCTGAGCAATTTCCATTCCATCATCTCCAGCCGCGATGGCGCGCCATACTCACTCTCCAATCGATATTGTACCACTTCGAACTGCAGTGGTCCCACCGCTGCAAGGACCGGCACCCGTTGCCCCGAGTTTTTCAACTGGAATCCCTGGATAACCCCTTCCTGCAACAACTGATCCACGCCGTCTCTGAATTTTTTGTACATGCCTGGATTCGGGTTGTGCAACATCGCAAAACATTCGGGAGGGAAGTGCGGGATTTCATTGTACACAATTGACTCATCCTCTGTCAGCGTGTCGCCGATTCCGAAGCTCGATTGCCCGACGAACCCGACAATATCTCCCGGAAATGCCTCCTCAACAGTATCCCGCTGCTGTCCAAAGAGCTTGCTTGCGTTGGAAAGACGAACCTTTTTGCCGGTGCGCGAGTGTGTCACTGCCATGTCACGCGAGAACTTGCCGGAACAGACACGGAGAAATGCAATACGATCGCGGTGCCTTGGATCCATGTTCGCCTGAATCTTGAAAATGAATCCCGAAAAAATATCCCCCTCCATTGGAACAACGGTTCCTTCGCTGCTGCGCGGTCGCGGCGCGCCAGCATACGCAAGGAAACCATCAAGCAATAGTTGTACACCGAAATTGTTGCGGGCACTTCCATAGAACACGGGGGTTTTCTTCCCGCTCAGCACGGCATCGGCGTCGAACGTCTCTCCCGCGTGGTCAAGCATCTGCACTTCTTCCAGCATTGTGTGATACGTTTTGTCGGAAAGGCGTTCACGAACAATGGGGTCTGTAATATCGGAGATCTCGACAGGTGCCCGGTATGAGCCACCGGCGTTGAGTTCATAAAGATGCACCTGTTTTGCCAGTCGGTCGAATACTCCCCTGAACTCGAAGCCTGTTCCCAGCGGCCAATTCATCGGTACGGCGCCGATCTTCAAAACACTTTCGAGTTCATCCAGCAGTGCAAGGGGATCTTTTGTTGGGCGGTCAAGCTTGTTTATGAACGTGAAGATTGGGATCTCTCTTCTCCGGCAGACCTCGAAGAGCTTGCGCGTCTGTTTTTCAATTCCTTTTGCTGCGTCTATCACCATCACCACTGCGTCCACTGCGGTCAGTACACGATACGTGTCCTCGGAAAAATCCTGATGGCCCGGCGTATCCAGAAGATTGATGCGATACCCGTTGTAGTCAAACTGCAACACTGTTGAGCTGATCGAAATGCCGCGTTTCCGCTCCAGCTCCATCCAATCAGATGTGGACTGACGCTGATTCTTGCGTGCGGTGACGGAACCGGCGAGCTGGACTGCCCCGCCATACAACAGAAATTTCTCTGTAAGTGTTGTCTTCCCAGCGTCGGGGTGTGAAATGATGGCGAACGTACGTCGGCGTTGAATTTCTTCTTTGATTCCCATGAATTACGTGTTGATGACTTGGACTATTGGGAGAATGTTGGTTTGATGGCTTTCATGATAACGAATTCCAACGAAAAAAGGAATGTCGGTACTGTCTCAGTTTCGAAATAACTGTCATTGCGAGCGATCCCCACAGGGTGAGCGAAGCAATCTGCTTTTCATGGAATAGATTGCTTCGCCTTGAGAAGCAGGCTCCGCAATGACAATCAAACTGAGACAACACTCAAAGGTGTAATGAAGAATCTTATTTCTTATATTGGTACACATAGTCCGCCTCATTCACATCAGCAAGCAATCGTATTCATGAGTGACAACAAGATTATTTTTTCCATGGTTGGTGTTGGGAAGGTTCACAAACCCAACAGGCAGGTTCTGAAGGATATTTACCTTTCATTCTTCTACGGGGCCAAGATCGGCGTGCTCGGGTTGAACGGTGCGGGCAAAAGTACTCTGCTGCGCATCATTGCGGGAGTAGATAAAGATTATATCGGTCAGATAACCTCGCAAAAGGGCATAACGTTCGGCTACCTTTCTCAGGAGCCGGAGCTGGATCCGGCGAAGACTGTGAAGGAGGTGGTGGAAGAAGGTGTTCATGCAACGATGAAGATAGTGAAAGAGTACGAAGCCGTGAGCGCGCAATTCTCCGAACCGGAGGCCGATTACGATGCACTGCTTGAGAAGCAGGCAAAGCTGCAAGAGCAAATTGACCACCTGAACGCATGGGATATCGACAGCAAACTTGAGCAAGCGATGGACGCGTTGCGTTGCCCCGCGGGAGATACCCAGGTATCAGTTATTTCGGGTGGGGAGCGACGTCGCGTGGCATTGTGCCGGTTGTTACTTCAGGAGCCTGATGTTCTCTTACTGGACGAACCGACCAATCATCTTGATGCTGAATCAGTTCTCTGGCTCGAACAACATCTTGCACAGTACAAGGGCACGGTACTGGCAGTGACACACGACCGTTACTTCCTTGACAATGTTGCAGGATGGATACTTGAGCTTGATCGCGGAGAAGGAATTCCATTCGAGGGAAACTATTCTTCATGGCTTGAGCAAAAAAGCCAGCGCCTGGCTGTTGAAGAGAAGCAGGAATCAAAGCGTCAGAAGGCGCTTGCCCGCGAGCTTGAATGGGTTCGGATGAATCCGAAAGGACGCCACGCAAAGAGCAAGGCGCGAATCTCTGCCTACGAGAAAATGTTTGCTGAAGATTCCGAAAAACGTAACGATGAGATTGAGATTTACATCCCGCCCGGACCGCGCCTTGGGAATGTTGTCATTGAAGCGCAAAACGTCGGCAAGGCATACGGCGATACACTACTGTATGAGGATATGACATTCAACCTGCCACCCGGCGGCATCATTGGTGTAATCGGACCCAACGGAGCAGGGAAGACGACGCTGTTTCGCATGATCACAGGTATGGAGCAGCCGGACAACGGCACAATCAGAATTGGTGAGACTGTGAAGTTGGGCTACGTCGACCAGAGCCGTCCCCTCGATCCCGATAAAACAATCTGGCAGGAAATTTCCGGCGGTGAAGAATTGCTGCAGCTCGGTAACCGAGAATTCAACTCGCGAGCGTACGTTGCACGGTTTAACTTCAGTGGTACAGATCAGCAGAAAAAGACAGGCATGCTTTCCGGTGGTGAACGCAACCGTGTCCATCTTGCCAAAGTGCTCAAGGATGGTGCGAATGTTCTGCTGCTCGACGAACCTACCAACGACCTTGACGTGAATACCCTGCGCGCGCTGGAAGAGGCGCTCCTCAATTTCGCGGGCTGTGCCGTCGTGATTTCGCACGATAGATGGTTTCTCGACCGAGTGGCAACGCACATCCTCGCTTTCGAAGGCGAAAGCAAGGCGGTCTGGTTTGATGGCAATTTTTCGGAATATGAAGAAGACAAGAAGAAGCGACTTGGCATCGAGGCCGACCAGCCGCACAGAATCAGGTATAAGAAGTTGATGAGAAATTGATGCCTTCTGCTTTCTGCTGCTGAATGCTGATGTTGCAATTCAGACCCCTTTTGGATATATTTTTTGTGAGAATCGATCACAAAATTCAAGGCCAATGACAACTCAGGATATTCTGCCAAGAACAAAACTCGCACATGAGTTGTACGGCGATTTCTGGTTCAACTCAGCGCCGGTGCCGATCACAGCGTTGCGAGGTCGGGTAGTCCTGATACACTTTTGGGACTGCACATGCATCAACTGTGCTCGAAGCCTTCCCTACATCATCGAGTGGCAAAAGAAGTATGAGAAGTATGGTCTTGTGGTCGTCGGCGTGCATACACCGAAGTTTCCATTTGGAAAAAATCCGGAACAAGTTGAAAAAGCCATCCGGAAGCTTGGCATTGAATATCCCGTCGTCATGGACAATGAGTATCTCATAGCGAACAACTACGGAAACAGAACATGGCCATCGATTTATCTTGTCGATCAAGATGGATACATTCGCTTTCAGAATTTTGGAGAGGGTCACTACGCGGCAACGGAGCAATTCATTCAAACTCTTCTCTACAGTTCCGGCATGGAAGATGAATTTCCATTGCTCATGGAGCCGCTACGGGAAACTGACAAACCGGGAGCCATCTGTTATCGCGTGACGCCTGAATTATTTGCCGGCTATCTCCGCGGCAGCATAGGAAACATCGAGGGCTACGCGCCAGAATCTGTGGTACACTATGATGATCCCAAAATCTATCTAGGTGGAAGATTTTATGTGGAAGGCGACTGGATGAATGATAGGAACAGCCTTCGCTTTACGGGGGACGAAAGCCAGGCAGGACGCATCATACTCAACTATCAAGCCCTGGAAGTAATCGGGGTGTTCGGGTCTGAAGATGAAAAAGGATTCGAAGTTACTGTTGAACAGGATGAACGATTTCTGACGGAAGAGAACAAAGGAGAGGACGTCCGGATTGACACAAATGGCAGAAGTTTTTTTGTGATCGACAAACGGGGGATGTTCGGTATTGTGAAGAACAAAGAATATGGTGAACACTTCCTAAGGCTTACGACGCGAAACACAGGTTTCAGTTTCTATTCGTTCACGTTTGTCTCGTGCGTGATTCCTGAACTTATTTCCAGGAATTGATCATGCTTGGAATCCAGACGGATGCATGGCCGCCTCCACTCACGACCCGCGTGACGCAACTGTTCAGAATTCGGTACCCGATCATCCAGGCAGGGATGGTGTGGACGGCGGGCAACAAGCTCGCCGTTGCTGTTTCTAAGGTGGGCGGACTTGGACTGATCGGTGCAGGTTCTATGAACCCCGATCTCTTGCGTGAACATATCCGCAAAGCGAAAGGCAGGATTTCCGAACCATTTGGCGTGAACGTCCCGTTGGCACGACAGGATGTGGATGAACTGCTCCGGGCAACGATCGAAGAGGGAGTGAAGATAGTCTTTACTTCGTCGGGATCACCGACAAAGTTCACCGAAGTACTGAAGAAGGCAGGCTGCATTGTGGTACACGTTATTGCTTCGGTCAAGCATGCACTCAAAGCAGTCGCTGCTGGTTGCGATGCTGTTGTGGCGGAAGGATTTGAAGCGGGTGGACATAACGGCGTTGATGAAATAACAACGCTGGCGCTAGTACCTCAGGTTGTTGATGCCGTGAAGATTCCCGTCCTTGCCGCCGGTGGAATTGCTGACGGTCGCGGCATGGCGGCGGCGTTGGCACTTGGCGCGGATGGAGTTCAGGTGGGAACAAGGTTTGCGGCGACTGTTGAATCATCATCGCACGTGAACTACAAACAAGCAGTTGTGAATGCGAAGGATGGAGATACCGTCCTCACGCTGAAGAAAGTCACGCCGGTGCGACTTGTGAAGACACCGTTTGCGTTTAAGGCACTTGACGCTGAGGGTCGTGGCGCGACAAAAGAAGAGTTGGAATTGTTGCTTGGCGATAAGCGCGAGCGTATGGGAATCTTCGAAGGCAATATTGAAGAAGGAGAGATAGAAGCGGGACAGAGTTCGGGTTTGGTGCATGAAATCCTTCCAGCCTCCGAGGTTGTGAGAAGAATGATGGCGGAGTACTACCTGACGAAATCAAGGATGCCTTGATATGCTTTGTAGCGTGAATCAATTGAGAATCCATGAAAACATTTCTTGATATCCTTGAAGAAAAGATCATTGTCTTCGACGGTGCGCAGGGAACGCATCTTCAGGGCCAGGGTCTTACCGCCGATGATTTTGGCGGTGAACAGTATAATGGCTGCAACGAGTATCTTATCTTTTCCAAGCCTTCGGCTGTCGAGAAGATTCATGTCGATTACTTTCAGGCCGGCTCCGATGTTGTGGAGACCAACACGTTTGGCGCCACATCGATTGTGCTTGCGGAGTATAACATCGCTCACCTTGCGTATGAGATGAACCTGAAAGCGGCTCAGCTTGCGAAACGGGTCGCTATGGAGTTTTCTACTTCAAAGCGACCGAGATTTGTTGCAGGTTCTCTGGGCCCGACAACCAAGTTGCCATCGCTTGGCCATATTAAGTTCAACGATATGGCCGCGTCTTACAAAGAACAGGCAAAAGGATTGATCGAGGGTGGAGTTGATCTTCTATGCGTGGAAACCTGTCAAGATATGTTGCAGGCAAAAGCGGCGCTGTATGGTGTCTTCGAGTGCTTTGAAGAGGCGAGGAAGCGGGTTCCGGTCATTGCGTCGGTTACGGTCGAAACGATGGGAACATTGCTGCTTGGAACAGAAATCTCGGCAGCGCTCACGGCGCTTGAGCCGTACGACATCGACGTGATTGGAATGAACTGCGCGACGGGCCCGGCTGAAATGTCCGACCATGTACGCGTTCTTTGTTCAAGCAGCCCCAAGCCTGTGTTTGTTATGCCGAATGCCGGACTCCCTGAGAATGTTGGCGGTCATGCACACTACAAACTGACGCCGGAAGAGCTTGTCAAATATCTCTCTCATTTTGTCAAAGACCTTGGCGTCGGTGTTGTTGGTGGATGTTGCGGAACGACCCCCGAACACATTCGTCAACTTGTGAATGCCGTTGGCGGACTTGCCCCGAGAGCCCGAAACTTTGATTTCATACCAAGCGCTTCAAGTCTTTACCAATCAGCGCCAATGCATATCGATCCTCCTCCAGTGCTCGTTGGCGAGCGGACGAACGCGAACGGCAGCAAACTTTTCCGTGACCTCCTTGCGAGAGAGGATTGGGAAGGAATCGTTGCGATGGGGCGTGAGGCTGTGAAAGAGGGCGCCCACATGGTGGACGTGTGTGCAGCATATGTCGGCAGGAACGAAGCGAAGGACATGCAGGAGATTATCTTCCGGTTCAACACGCAGGTTATGCTACCCATTGTCATTGATTCGACTGAAGCACCGGTCATCGAGAAAGCGTTGCAACTCATCGGTGGTAAGGCCATCATCAATTCCATCAACCTTGAGGATGGGGAAGAACGTATCAACAAGGTCGTGCCGATGTGCAAAAAATACGGCGCTGCCGTCATTGCGCTGACCATCGACGAGAAGGGACTGGCAAAGACCGCCGACGCAAAGCTGAAGATTGCGAAACGCATCTATGATCTCGCGGTCGGTAAATATAAGATGAGACCGCACGATATCATTTTCGATACACTGACGTTCACGCTCGGGTCGGGCGATGAGGAATTCCGCCGCGCCGGAATGGAAACGATAGAAGCAATCCGGCTCATTAAGAAGGAACTTCCCGGCGTCAAGACCATTCTTGGTGTTAGCAACATTTCGTTTGGCTTATCGCAACACATGCGGCATGTCCTGAATAGCGTGTTCTTGCACTACGCCATCGAAGCCGGACTCGATATGGCAATTGTCCATGCGTCGAAGATCATGCCTCTCTACAAGATTGAAGAGTAGGGGCGTGAGCTGTGTCGCCAGGTCATATTCGATGAACGGAAGTTTGAAGAGGTTGCTGCTTAGCATCTGCATAGTTTTCTTACCATCACTTCATGGCTGATATAGAAAAAACCCTCAAAGTTACCTACGATCCTCTCACCGAGCTGATGGCATATTACGCCACGCAGAAAGGGGAGAAGAAGGAAAAGGCCGTCCGCGCGGGAACGGTGGAGGAACAGCTCAAGAACCGCATCATCGACGGTGATAAAGTTGGTCTGCAGGCTGATCTTGATGAAGGGTTGAAGAAATACTCTGCGCTCGACATCATCAACAATATCCTGCTGGATGGAATGAAGGTGGTGGGTGAACTCTTCGGCAGCGGACAAATGCAGTTGCCGTTCGTTCTCCAGTCGGCTGAGGTGATGAAGTCGGCTGTTGCCTACCTTGAGCAATTCATGGACAAAGCCGACTCCACCAGCAAGGGTGTCATGGTCATTGCAACGGTGAAGGGTGATGTGCATGATATCGGGAAGAACCTCGTCGACATCATCCTTACCAACAACGGCTACAAAGTCATCAATCTTGGCATCAAGTGCCCGATCGAAAATATGCTGCACGCGGCCGATGAGCATAAAGCAGATGCCATCGGCATGAGCGGATTGCTGGTGAAGTCCACACTGATCATGAAAGAGAATCTCGAAGTGATGAATGAGCGGACCATCACGATTCCTGTTGTCCTTGGCGGCGCTGCATTGACGCGACGGTACGTTGAACAGGATATGCGCACCATCTACAAGGGCAAAGTCTTCTACGCTAACGATGCATTCGACGGCCTCCATTTTATGGAGAAAGTTGCGACCGGGAAGCTGGACTATCCCGCTACTGCTGCAGTGGGGGAGGATGAAGACGAAAAACTGACGGGGACCGAAGCGAAGATAGCGTTGGCGCAGAAGGAAGATGACAGGTACAAGCCGTCAGGGGGCGGGAGTCAGGGTTCAGGGTCCGGCCGGTCAAATGTGAAGCAGGATGTGGAGATTCCGAAGCCGCCTTTCTGGGGATCAAAAATTATCGATCATATCTCTCTTGATGAAGTCTTCGCGTATGTGAACGAAGTTGCTCTCATCCGTGGCCAGTGGCAGGTGAGAAAAGGGAAGATGAAGGAAGAGGAGTATCAGAAGCTGCTGGATGAAAAAATCTATCCCGACTACCTCACTCTAAAATCGCAAATCAAGACTCAACAACTGCTTCAGCCCAAAGTTGTCTACGGCTACTTTCCATGCCAATCTCACGGCGAGAGTCTTGTTGTCTATCAAGATGATATGAAAACGGAGCGGTTGCGGTTTGTCTTTCCACGGCAGATAAATGATCGCTTTCTCTGTCTTGCAGACTACTTTGCCTCTGTCGATTCCGGAAGGATGGACGTTGTCGCGTTCAGCCTTGTCACCATGGGAAAGGTTGCCTCGGAACATTCTGCCAAGCTGTTTGGGGCGAACAACTACAAAGACTATCTCTACTTCCACGGGCTCAGCGTCGAATCTGCCGAAGCGCTTGCGGAACTTGCGCACAAGAAAATCCGCGAAGAGCTTGGCATCGCGGGCAAGGACGCGAAGGAAATCAGGCGACTCTTTTCCCAGGGGTATCAGGGTTCACGCTACAGCTTTGGCTATCCTGCCTGTCCCAATCTCGAAGACCAGACCAAGCTGTTCCAGCTTCTCGACGGTGAACGCATTGGTGTGCACTTGACTGACGAGTACTCACTCGAGCCCGAGCAGAGCACAAATGCAATCATTGTTCATCACCCCGAAGCGAAATACTTCAACATCAAATAAGTTACCTGCCCATTATGATTCTCCGCTATATACTCGGCTGGTTTGTCTTGCTGATTGCGGCGATTATCAACGGTGCTATCAGAGATAAAGTTTACAAGGAGAGTCTTGGTGAATTGACAGCGCACCAGGTCTCAACCTTGACCGGCATCCTCTTGTTTGGCGTGGTTATCTGGGGCATGAACCGTGTGTGGCCGATTGAATCATCCCGACAAGCTTGGACGATCGGACTGATCTGGCTTGTTATGACGATGTGCTTCGAGTTTCTTTTCTTCCACTATGTAACGGGACATCCCTGGAGCGAGTTGCTGGGTAACTACAACATTTTTGAAGGAAGGGTATGGGTGATGTTGCTTCTCTGGGTCCTGGTTGCGCCGTATATCTTCTGGCGGATGCGGTAGGAGGGGTCTTTTAAATAATTCCCTCCCCCGATTCATCGTCGGGAGAGGGGGCCGTATCTTGTTTGATTATCCTCTTTATTGCAACGGCTTCAGGGTGACTTCTCGGATGAAGCTCGTACCCATGTAGTCTCTCATGTCAAATCGTTTCGCTGTCATTTCCCGTTGCTTCTGCTCGTCCATCGTCTTGAAATGCTTTGACGCAATGGCTTTCATCTTGTCCGCGTCGGCCTGATTGAAATCGAGCGCGTCGCCGTAACTCTTATGGAGCGTCACAATCGCAACGTCCCAATCCTCAGCAGTTGTCGGCGTTTTTAGCAACACTTGGTAGCCAACGATCAATCCCTGCTTCTTTGCCTCCTCCTGCTGCGGCAGGAAGTTTGCGCGCAGGTACTTCATGTATTCATCGAACTGTCCCTGCTTCGTTCTGTAGAAGCTGACCGTGCGAACGTTTCCTTCAGTGTAATGCTCTTGTGCGAATGCAAGAGATGCGCTCAGAGCGCAGACGACAATGAATGCACAGATGGTGATTCGTTTCATAGGTACTCCTTGAGTGAGGGATGTGAATAATGAATTACTTTGCTTCGGCCATCTTCACAATTTCTTCAGCGGTATACGGACCGCCGGAATATGTATCGGAATGGTTGCTGATGAATTGGCGGAACTTCAGTGAGGCCGCCATGCCCGTGGGCATGCCTTTTTTCTTCCGGAGCTCGTCAACCTTCTTGCCATTTGCTTCTTGTTCTGTCGGACTTCCAACCATTGAAATGCTGATGTAGTCCCAGCCTGCACCGTCGTGATGAACGTACCACTGTGTTGCCGGTAAGCCTGCTTCCTTATCCACTGCTTCAGACTCTGCCATCCACTTCAGGAAATCCAGGTGCTTGCCCGTGGAAACGTTATAGATCGCGATCATCTTTTCCTTACTATCTTGTGCCGTCGCGTGTTGAAACGTGCCGGCGAGCAGCAGCACAACGAGTGAAGCGAAAAGTGTTTTCATGTAAAACCTCCATTTGGTGAGTGAATGATGTGTGATGTATGGTGAAGAGATTGGTGAACCAATCTTTCTTGCAGTGGAGAAATGTGACTTGGAGAAACTGATAGATGTTGTTTTCTTGCTCCGCCTGAAGGGTTTGCACAATGTTTTCGAAGAAAGGCGGAACGAAAGTGTGAACAAGCTACGTGATTCCTTGATAAAACACAAGCCTTTTGAATGCAGAAGGGCAAGGCAAATCCGTGGATTCATCGCAGTTGAAACTCCCTTTTACGTTCGCTAAATTCGTTGAGCCAGCTACACCGGCAAAATTATTCCACCAGTAAAAATCCGGCATAACAAATGAAATCCGACCTAAAAGGGGAGATGCTTCGACATACAGTTGCGACAGTGGCGTATCGGGGAGGGAAGGCTGTTCGAAACGCTCCAGCAGTGTTTGCTTCATTTCGCATTGGTGAAACAACTAGAACACCAGCCCAAATACTCGCGCACGTCGGTGATTTGTTGGACTGGGCACTCTCGCTTGCGAAAGGTGCAGAGAGTTGGCACAACTCATCTCCGCTTCCGTGGGATCAGGAAGTGGCGCGGTTTTTCGCAGTGCTTGAGAAGTTTGACGACTACCTTGCGTCTGATCTTCCGTTAGGCTCGCCGCCGGAGAAGTTGTTCCAGGGACCGATTGCAGATGTGCTTGCGCATGTGGGACAGATTGCAATGTTGCGCCGCCTCGCGGGTGCTCCAGTAAAAGGAGAGAACTACTTCGCAGCACAGATTACTGAAGGCCGTGTGGGAAGGGACCAAGCTCAACCTACCGTAGAATTCGATTAGTCAAGTCAAGGTCGGTGCCGCAGCTCTTTTCTGAGTGTCTGCACGTTTACAGATGTCAGCCACCCATTGGAAGAGAGGAACTTATCGAATGAGCGCTCTATCTCCCCTTCTCTTTGATAAGAGAAGGGGATGGGGGATGAGTTCGGGTGTTGCAATGAAATTGTTCACCACGCTTTCGGGGTTGAGTCTGTCAAGAGTGGTTATGGTCCAGAACGCTGACGGCAATGACGGTCGTGTCGTCTCCGGGAATGGATGCACCGGAAAACTTCTGCAGTTGTTCCTTCAAAGATCCAATTATTGCGCGGGCTGAAGTCCCCGGGGTTTCACGCAGAAGATTCTCCAATCGTTCCTGACCAAACAGTTTCTCCTCATTGTCCATCGATTCAACCACGCCATCAGTATAGAGCAAGAGGCGGTTACCGGGACGTAGAGTAATTGTTCCTTGCGAAAACTCTGTCTGCTCGATGAGCCCGATTGCTGCGCCAGTCGGTAGCAATGCTTCGATAGTACCGTTGGCGCGATGAACGAGCGGAGGATTATGTCCGGCATTGCAGTATGTGAGGACACGGGTGTTCTCATCGTACCGGGCGAGGAAGAGCGTGACAAACTTGGTGAGCCGTATATTGTGGTTGAAGAGATGATTCAGCCGCGCAACGACATCGGCAGGCTCGGTACTCTCCGG
>JBGPGQ010000034.1:0-16670 GCA_041483995.1 Bacteroidota bacterium | reverse complement strand
CCTCGACCTGCGCAAGCTCGACGCCGCGCTTTACCTCGGCCAGTTCCAGTGGCGTCGGGTCAGGGCGTACTTCGAGCAACGGTTGACCGGCTTTGATGTATGTACCGGCGTCCGCGAAGATGCGGCTGACAACACCGGATACTTTGGACTTAACGGAGATTTCATTTTCGGGTTCTATTGTTCCAACAGCGAGGGCTTTATCCACGATATTGTTTCGGGACGCCTTCACCTTGGGCAGATTGGCGTTCGCATCTTTGCTGGAATTGCCGAAGAACAAGAACCCGGCCACTGCAAGCAGCACAACTGCACCTGAGGTAATCATAATTTTCTTTTTCATACTGATAACTCCATAGAATACGAGATTATGACAAGAAACAACGGGTCGGGACTTAGAATCAAGCGGTTTAGCACTGCATACGCTTTGTCCTGCACAAAAGTTACGGCATCTACAATCGGTTGGTTTGACTATCTGTTAGACAACCAAATAGAGGGAAGGGTTTCGAGGAAAGGGGTCCTGTTTTGTCGGTGTTATGTGCCGTTTGTGTTCATCTTGGTCCGACCCCCGTTGTAGCGGAGGCTTACTCACTTGGGACAAAGTACTTCTTCTGAAATCTGAGTGACACATTGACCAGACCAATAAGGACAGGAACTTCTACGAGTGGCCCGATCACTGTCGCGAACGCAACGCCTGAATTGATTCCAAAGACTGCTACCGCAACCGCAATTGCTAGTTCGAAATCATTGCTGCCCGCTGTGAATGCCACAGTAGTGGTTTTGGGATATGACGCTCCCATTCGTCGCGCAAGGTAGAACGTTATGAAAAACATGACAGCGAAATAGACCGAATATGGGATGGCTGCTCTAATAACATCGAGGGGTAACTGTACAATAACATCACCTTTCAGCGAGAACATCACAAAGATTGTAAATAGCAGGGCGACCGGTGTTACCAGCGAGAGTCTCGGAATGAAGTTTCTGTGATACCATTCCTTATTCTTGAGCCGAACAAGAACAAAACGGGTAATGATTCCAGCTGCGAAAGGTATGCCTAAGTATATAAGAACTGTAGATGCGATTTCACCAATTGAGACTTCAACAATTGCTCCGCTCAACCCGAAAAATGGCGGAAGAATTGTAATGAAAAAATAGGCATATACAGAGTAGAGCAATACTTGGAACAATGCGTTGAAAGCGACAAGCCCCGCTGCGAGTTCCGAATCGCCCTTCGCCAGGTCATTCCAGACCAATACCATTGCAATGCATCTTGCAAGACCGACCAGAATAACACCGACCATCATCTCGGGCTTATCGGGCAGGAGTATGATTGCAAGAATGAACATAACAATAGGACCAACGATCCAATTTTGAAGCAAAGACAGAAAGAGAAGTCGGGTGTTCTTAAAGACTGTTGGCAGTTCCTCATAACGCACTTTTGCCAACGGTGGATACATCATCAAGATGAGCCCGATAGCGATTGGGATGTTTGTCGTTCCCGACTTGAACGTATCCCAAAAGCCGCCAATAGCAGGAAGGAAGAAGCCGAAGAAAACCGCGGCAGCCATTGTGAGAAAAATCCAGAGTGTAAGATAGCGGTCGATGAATGAGAGTTGCTTTGAGATTTGCATTATTTATTCCTATGCAAATGGACATAAACTACCGGCTAAACGCATAGCGTTTTTTCGCACCCGATTCGAGTGAATAGACGCATAGTCCGGCTGACTGTTGAGTACGCTGTTACGAACGCTCTTCCAGTACATCGTGGTACACTTTTCCAGCCAGCGCACCGCCAACAATTGGCCCGACCCAATACAGCCACAGGTTTTGCATTCCACCACCCAGCAACGCGGGACCAAGGTGGCGTGCGGGGTTCATCGCGGCTCCACTTATCGGTGCGCCAATGAGAATATCAAGCACGATCACCAAGCCAATAAACAGTCCGCCAACCTTTGGAGCGCGGGCGTCTATCGCGGTCCCATAGACAACAAACATCAGGAAGAACGTCAACACGATTTCTGTGATCAAGCCTTGCGTGAGTGTAATGTTTGGACCCAAGGCTGGAGTGCCCATGTTCACTTGCGGGGCCATCAATACATCAACAGGTACAACTTGTTTAATGAGGAACGCTGCTACGATTCCTCCCAAACACTGGGCAATGATATACCCGATTGCCTTTCCGGAATCAATCTTTTTGGCGACAAGCGCTCCAATGGTTACGGCCGGATTCAGATGCCCACCGCTAATGTGGCCGGTTGCAGTCACCATCACCGCAATCGTGAGCCCGTGGGCAAGAGCAATCCCCACAAGTCCTGATGCACCTCCGGTAATGTGGTCCGCTGCAATTGCACCCACGCCAACAAAGATGAGAGCAAATGTTCCTATAAATTCAGCGATGTACGCTTTGTAATTCATTGACACCTCCAGTGTGGGCTTGTGATTCCTGATTGTGGCCAGTCCGCCTGACAATTTTGTTGCTATAGTATCCTTTTTTTCGTCGAGAGTCAAACTGCGTAGCTACAGAGAACAAAGTTGGTTCTCAGTGGACAGGCAAGAATGCCTGTCCTACCAGTGATGAGTTGGGATCATGGTTTTCACAACAGGTAGGTCAGACATTCCTGTCTGACCACGAATAGCAAATGGCGGTTCTCACTGGACAGGCAAGAATGCCTGTCCTACCGGTGATGGGCTTGGGGTCATAGTTTCACAACAGGTAGGTCAGACATTCCTGTCTGACTACGTATAGCAAATGGCGGTTCTCAGTGGACAGGCAAGAATGCCTGTCCTACCAGTGATGGGCTTGGGGTCATAGTTTCACAACGGGTAGGTCAGACAATCCTGTCTGACCTCGCACCAATCAAGCATTTCAGATACGGATGTGCTCATTGGTTCTACACACCCTTCTGATTCCCCTCTCCCGACACAAAAAATGTCGGGTCTTCGACAAGAGGGGAATGCGTTAAGCAAAGATTTGTTTCATTCTACTCGTTGACTTTCATACTACCATCCTGTACTTTGCAACATCAACCTCTCACGCCACCATGCCTCTCGACGAATCGTTCGATGGTTTTCACCCCGTTGTACGCCGCTGGTTTGAGCGCGCCTTCGGCAAACCCACGCCGCCACAAATCCTTGGATGGCCGAGCATTTCCTCCGGCAGCAATACGCTTATCCTGGCTCCAACAGGATCCGGCAAAACGCTCGCTGCATTCCTCTGGGGAATCAATCACCTTGTCGAGCAACATCTTCACGAAGAACTCACTCCCGGAGTACGAATCCTTTACATCTCGCCACTCAAAGCGCTGAATAACGATATTCATCGCAATCTGGAAGAGCCCTTGCAAGGAATTAGGGCAGAAGCACACGCATCGGGCATCAACATTCCCAAAATTCATACGGCAGTACGTACGGGCGACACACCCCAATCCAAACGGGCCGCGATGATAAAACATCCGCCCGACGTACTCATCACCACGCCTGAGTCGCTGTATCTTATGTTGACGTCAAAACAGGCGCGGAAGATGTTTCAGACCGTTCAATATGTTATCATCGATGAGATACATTCAATTTGCGGCAACAAGCGGGGCGTTCATCTCTCACTCTCATTGGAACGACTTGCCGCGGTCGCGGAACAGGATTTCATCCGTATCGGTCTTTCGGCAACACAACGACCTCTTGACCAGATCGCGGGCTTTCTCGGTGGACAGACTTGGGAAAACAAGAAGCTTGTACCACGCCCTGTCAACATCATCGATGCCGGATACAAAAAACAAATAGATCTTCAGGTGAAGTGCGCCGCGCCTGATTTTTCCATACTCCCCCAGGAAAGCGTGTGGCCGCTTGTGTTCGTTGAGCTGCTGGAACATATTCGCCTCCATCGTACAACTTTGATTTTCGTGAATAATAGACGATTGGCCGAGCGCGTTGCCGCCAAGTTGAACGAAATGATAATGGGACAAGAGAACACCTTCAATCTCTATGCAGTCCCGCGAACAATTGATCGACTGGAAAACGAGCCATCCTCCAATGACCAGAAAGTTCAAGACATCACCACAGAAGGAATCCTTGTCCAGGCATATCATGGCAGCATGTCCCGTCATGCTCGCGAACAAATGGAATCGGATCTTAAGAACGGAAAGCTGCGCGCATTGGTTGCGACTTCTTCGCTTGAGCTTGGGATCGATATCGGCAGCATTGATTTGGTCATTCAGCTTCAATCCCCAAAAGGCGTTGCCCGCGGGTTGCAACGGGTTGGGCGGTCAGGACATCTCATCACTGCAACGAGCAAGGGAAGAATTTTCCCAACTCATAGGGAAGACCTTGTTGAATCTGCGGTCGTTGCCCGCGCAATGATGCAACACGATGTTGAGTTTACAAACATTCCAAAAGACTGTCTCGACGTTTTAGCACAACAAATTGTCGCAATGGTCAGCGTAGAAAACTGGGATGTTGACGATCTATTTGCTCTTATTAGACAGTCGTACTGCTACAATCATCTCTCAAGAAAACTCTACATGGGTGTAGTACAGATGCTGGCTGGGCGTTACACACACGAAGCATTCCGTGAGTTACGGGCTCGAATATCATGGGACAAGATCAACAATACTCTGAGTTCGCTTCCGGGAAGTGGCCAGCTTGCAATTACCAGCGGTGGCACAATTTCCGACCGTGGATATTTCGCCGTCTACCTTGAGGACAGGACAACAAAAGTGGGAGAGGTGGATGAGGAATTTGTGTACGAAAGCCGCGCCGGAGACACCTTCATCCTCGGAACCAACGTCTGGCGAATCACGAGTCTTGATGCAAACAAATTGACTGTTGTGCCGGCACCCGGAGAACCGGCCCGAATGCCCTTCTGGCGGGGAGAAGGAATCGGAAGGAGCTTTGAATTGGGAAAGCATGTTGGTGCATTCCGAAGGGAGATGAGTGAGCGCATCAAGTCTCCCGATTGCCTGACCTGGCTGCGTAAAGAATTCCCGATAGACTCGCATTCTGCCTGGAATATCCAGGAATATTTCCGTAAGCAGATGGATTCCAGTGGAATTGTACCCCATGACAAACTACTCGTCATGGAAGGGTTCCGCGATGAAGTCGGGGACCCGCGGCTGGTGCTTCATTCCACATTTGGGCGAAGGGTTAATGGGCTTCTCGGACTCGTCCTTTCCCACCGGCTGCAAGAAGCTACAGGTACGGAGCCGCAGATGCTCTACAATGACGACGGCATTCTCTTGCGCTGCTCAGATGTTGATGAACTACCACTGAACCTTCTCACGGACATAACAACGAAGGAAGCCGGACAACTTGTGCTCGACGAACTCCTTTCCTCTTCTCTCTTTGGAGGACAGTTCAGGCAAAATGCTGCACGCGCATTGCTCATGCCGAAACTCGCTCCGGGCAAACGCACGCCGCTCTGGCTCCAGCGTTTGCGCGCAGGCGATCTGCTGCAAATAGCCCGCCGGTTCGATGATTTCCCGATTGTCATTGAAACAATCCGGGAGGTGTTGAACGATGTCCTCGACTTCGAACATTTTCAGGAAGTGATAAGGGATATCGAGCAAGGAGTCGTCACTGTAAAAACTGTGCGGTCAGAAGTTCCATCACCATTTGCTGCAAGTTTGTTGTTTGATTTCATCGCAGTATACATGTACGAATGGGACCAGCCAAAAGCTGACAAGATGAGTCAGTTCCTCTCCATCAACAGAGAGGTGCTTTCGGACATTATTGATCTTGACACGATATCCTCAATGCTTCGTCCGGACGCAATTGATGCAGTCGTAAACCAGCTTCAGCGCACAACCGATGGTTACAAAGCACGGTCGCCCGAGGAACTTCTGGAAATTCTTTTGCGTGTCGGCGACCTGAGCGAGAATGAAATCATCAATCGCTGTGTAGACAATACTTTGGCGATGCTTGATGAATTAAGAAAAAACGGACGGACAGTCCTGTGGAAATTTCCAACTGGACCTCGCTGGATAGCAGGTGAAGAAGAAGCAATCTACAATCAGCTCAATGCTGATGGACATGCAGGGTGGGTGATCCGTCGTTATCTGCAGAATCACGGACCAACTGCCGCGATAGAGCTTGCCGGGCGATATGACATGACATCGGAAAGGGTTAACTCTATTCTGGAGAATATTTCTTCTCAAGGTGAAATTATCCAGGGTCGATTTCAAACGGGAGCGGACCGCGATGAACAACAGTGGTGTTACCGTCCCAACCTCGAAAGAATCCACCGGCAGACAATTAGCGTTCTGAGAAAGGAGATCAAGGCATCATCGCTTGCCGAGTACACGCATTTTCTCTTCCATTGGCAGGAACAATATCCGGCATTGCAGGAATCGGGTACAACTGGCTTGGATACAGCATTGCTGCAACTTCAGGGTCTCCCCCTCCCTTTGGAAATTTGGGAGCGCGACATCTTTGCCCGACGCATGCAATCGTATTCAACCGACTTACTTCTTAGAATGACGGGCAACGGTAGTGTCATCTGTGTCGGATCAGGAACAGGAAAGACAAAATTCATCCTCCGTGGTGAAGGAAACAGCTTCCTTCCGCCACTCACTCAGGAGCGTGAAGAGGCTCTGCATGAATCCGGGCGACGGGTGCTGGCGTATCTCAGAGGTCACGGCGCATCTTTCCTCAGTGACATACGCGCGGGAACAAAGCTCTCGCTCTCAGCTCTGAACAATGGAATCGCAGAATTGTTTTGGAATGGAATTTTGACAAATGATGTGTACACCGAACTGCAGGCTGTAAAACGCAATCCGCGTGAGGACCCCGAAGCGCCCCTTGAACGGGTCGAGATGATCGATCCGAAACACAATCCCCGTAAAACTAAATTGATGCAGACAGTGAGGCGCGCTCTGAAACAGGTCCCCGGATGGTCCGGTCGCTGGTCATTGGTACATCAGCCATCGGTTCTGGGCGACTCGCTCTCCCTGGAACAGCAGGCAGCACGACAGGCTGTGCAATTTCTTGCCCGTTACGGCATCGTTGCCAGAGAGTTTTATCGCAGAGAAGAATTTCTCCCCTGGTCTCTTGTCGCAACGGAACTACAGCGGATGGAGCTGAAAGGGGAGATTCGCCGGGGTTATTTTATCGAAGGGCTCTCCGGAATGCAATATGCGCTCCCATCTGCAGTCGAAGAGTTGCGCAGGGTACGAACGGAACCACTTTCAGAAACGCCGCCGATCATTGTCAATGCCTGCGATCCCGCAAATCCGTACGGCACCGGGATTGATCTCCCAAACGCCATGACACAGACGCTGCGGATCACACGTATCCCGGGCAATTACCTTGTCTTCCAACGGGGGGTGCCCGTACTATTTCTGGAAAACCATGGAACTCGAATTTGGACGCTCGCGGAAACCGGTGGTGCCGTCATCCACACAGTACTCCGCTCCTTTGCCGAGATGATCAAACTTCCAGTGCATATGCGGCCATTCAAAGAAATAGTCATTGAACAATGCGATGGAGTGCGGACAACGCAGAGCCCGCTTGAACCAATCCTGCGTTCCGTTGGCTTTTACAGGGATAAAAATCAATCGATGCGGTTTGATGGATACGCGTAGTGAACAGGTTTGGGAGAAGTTGAGGAGACTAGCAGCGACGAGAATCTATCCCGCTACCCTGGAATGTTCTGAAAGAGCCGGTGCGCCGGTCTTCATCATTGAAATGAATTCGTTGAACAGGTAATCACTGTCGTGAGGGCCGGGAGACGCTTCGGGATGGTACTGAACACTAAAGACAGGCAGCTCTCGATGACGAAACCCCTCGTTCGTACCATCATTCAGATTGACGTGTGTAATCTCAATTTTCTTCTGATCGAGTGATGAAGGGTCAACAGCGAAGCCATGGTTTTGCGATGTAATCTCTATCTTGTTTGTCAACACATTCTTGACTGGATGGTTGCCGCCACGGTGACCGAATTTTAATTTGAATGTCTTTCCGTTCAGTGCAAGCCCCAGCAATTGATGGCCGAGGCAGATGCCGAAAATCGGTTTCTTCGCGATAAGCTTCTTGATATTCTGGATCGCGACTTTGACTGCAGCAGGATCTCCGGGACCATTGGAAAGGAAAACCCCGTCAGGTTTTAAGGCAAGAACTTCTTCTGCAGGATGGAGCGCCGGAACAACAGTAACATTGCAGCCATACGTTGTGAGCCGCCTCAGGATATTCTGTTTGATACCATAGTCATAAGCAACAACGTTGAAACGATGACCGTTCGTTGGACCTGTATGCGCGGGTTGCAGAGCAAATGGAGTTTTATCAATACTATCCCATGAGTACGGTTGTTTGCATGTCACCACGCTAGCAAGGTCAAGTCCAGCCATCAGCGGCGAATCGTTGACCTTTTTCAGCAAACGGGCATCGTCCATTTCCTGAGTGGAAAGAATACCCCGCATGGCACCAAGCGTCCGGAGCATTTTCGTCAACATCCGTGTATCGATGCCCTGGATCGCAACAATATTGTGTTTTTGAAGCCAGCTCCCAAGGCTCTCTGATGCCCGGAAATTGCTGTAGTATTCAAAGTATTCTTTGACTACAACGCCAGCAACCTGCGGCTTTACCGACTCAACATCCTCGACATTAACACCATAGTTGCCAATCATGGGATTTGTCATAGTCACAATTTGCCCGGCATACGATGGGTCAGTAAAGATTTCCTGATAACCGGAAAGGCTTGTGTTGAACACAACCTCCCCCGTTCTTTCGCCTGTCGCGCCAAACGTTTCGCCGGTGAAAACCGTTCCGTCCTCAAGTGCAAGCTTTGCTTTCATATGGTTGAATATATGAAAGTTCGCTTTTCAATACAACAAACGCTTCCAATCAGACAGCCATCAGCTTCTTGGTTCTTGTTATCACCTGAAGGCAATCACACCCGGCCCTTTTTGTGCATGGAATGTTTTCACCAGAACGCCTGCGTTGGTATATATCCTTACTACACCGTCCGATGAAAAATCCATGGCATCAGCAGCGTAAATTCTTTCTGACACAGTATGGTATGCGAGCGCGTAGAATGTCCCGGTGATAAAGTTCGAAGTGACAGTTTTGCTTGCAATGTTAATCCTGTGGACAGGCCCACCGTAAAAACTGCTGGGTGTAACTCCAATCAAGTACACGAACCCATCAGTAGCAGCGGTAATGCTTCCCCAGATGTTTTCAAGAAATGAAATCGAATCTTCGATCGATTCAGTCTGCGGATTGATGATGAATACTTTTCCGAACGTTGCTGGTGTACCAAACGAGTTGCCTGTACATGCCACCCAAAGTTTGCCATCTGCTGTAATACTGGCCGACGTTGGGCCATCGGCAAGCGTCAAAGTCCTTTTCACCGTATCGGCGTCGGCATCAATAACCGTAACCGTGCGATCTGAACCATACCCGGAATTGCAGACAAAGAGCTTGTTGCCTGAAAGTGCCATCCCTTGAGGGTTGGTGCCAACGCCTATTGAATCCATGATAGTCAGCGTTGACAGATCGAGAACAAGTACGGAGTTTTTGTATAACCGCGTGACATAGATCTTGTTCCGGACGGAATCAATGAGCATGTCGTGGGGTGCGTCGCCGCCATAGGTAGCAGAACGGACAAGTGAATGGTCGGAGAGATTGATGACAACAATATTCTCCGACCCACTCATGAGAACATACGCCTTTCCATTGTACAGCTTCAGGTCATCTCCGGTACTTCCCAAATGCTGGCCACTGTTAGCTGACTCGTAGACGTCTTTGTACACCGTGTCACGATCAATATCATACAACGAAAGTCTTGCTCCGGCGGGATCCCCAAAGTTACCCTCATTCAATACATACGCCGCATTGACAATTGATGGCGTGGGAGGGTTTAGTGCGGGGAAGGGCGGATCTTCTTTGCAGCCGATCAATGAAACCAGCAAGACCCCAAAAATTATTTTCTTCATACGAGCTCCCAGTGAATGACGTGATTAGTATTCTACCCCAATAGTGAATCTGTACGATCGTAGCGGCATGGGATAACCGATAATAACCTGGTAGTCTTCATTGAATAGATTATTGGCTTCCAGTTTCGTGAACATGGCAAACTCTCCAATTGTCACTTTTGCCCTCAGGCCAACATCAGTGATGTGATACGAAGGGAGAAATACGGCATTATCCTCGGACATATACCGATAGCCCGTGAATGATTGTGTCACAGTTCCACTGATCTGTTGAATGATCGATGACTCAAAATGCTTTGTTGTTACAAGCGAAAGATTTAGTATCTCCTGTGGGATATAGATAAGCTGTTTCTTTTCGTTGGGGTCTCCCGGAGACGTATTCTTGCTTTCTACTAACGTGTAATTTGCTTCTACTGAAAGAACATTAGCAAACAAAGACCATCTGTATGAAGCTTCCATTCCCTCAGAACGAATATTGTGCAGATTTTTAGGCGTAACAGAACCGGCTGCCGCCGCAACCCAGACGATCCTGTCGGCCATGTTGATAAGAAAATAGGATGTTTGCAGAGAATGCTCACCCAACATCGAAAAAGAAAGATCAACACCTGCATCAAAACTTATGGAACGTTCCGGTTTGAGGCTTGGATTACCATAGCCTCCGCCCCCTGTATAGTAGAGTTCATTAAACGTTGGCGCACGGAAGTTCCGGCTAAGACTTGCTCGAATTCCAATTTTCATTTTTTCCACATATCCGGTATTGAATTCGTTGAATGATAGGAGCATACCAATCTGCGGGCTCCAGGACCCTGGCATTGATGCGATTGCATCGTACCTGAACGCCGGGAAGGCAACAAGCCTGGAGATGATTCCACTTCCTTCCAGCATTGCTATTTCGCCTACCGTAAACACCCCTGTTTGCGTTCGTTTTATATCCGATCGTATCGAACTGCCTTCTGCGATCGTTCTGCCAATTTCTACGCCAACCGCAAGACGTGAAGAGTTCCCGATGGTGAACTCAGCTTGGGGTTCAAGTTGGAAATCCACATTCTTGAATTCCGTGTCGAGCGCGACTCCCGCAATATTCAGATCGGGATCACGATAACGTTGGAAAGAATAACGCGCTTGACTGTGAAAGCTGAAACGAAAGGTTTCTGACGGCTCTGACGAAAAAACCATCTGCAGCAAATGTTCCCTGTCAGTCTCACGCGCAAGACTTGCACTGAATGGACTGAGAACTGGACCGCCAACACCGCGCTCGGAACCATACAACCAGATCAACCCATCGACATGTGTATGCTCGGCAATTGGAACAGACCCCTGCAAGCTCCCGAATCGCGCAATAACGTCGGCATTTATGCGTGAAAGATCGCTTACGAAGGAGCCATTGTGGAAATGAAAGGGAAAGTCTTCGGCACTTCTTTCTTCGCCATAACTCACCCGTGCCCCATTCTTGTCCGAACCAATGTCGCCCACAACTTGAAAGCGTCGATATCCGAAGGATCCCAACGAATTCGACGCACTGACATATTGGTGCGAGGGAGCACGTGTTATAATATTGATGACGCCAGCGACCGCGTCCGCACCGTACGATGCGGATTGACCGCCGCGCACCACCTCTACAGATTCAATTTGATCCGAAGGTAACAATCCCAAATCAATCAGTCCATTTTGTTGGCTGCTTACACGCATACCATTGAGAAGAATAAGAGTGTGTTCTGTACCCAGCCCCCGCTGTGAAATTGTCTTTAGTCCGGACATGCTTCCATAGTCTTTTACAAAAACACCGGCAAGCGGAGCAACGACATTGGCGAGAGAACTATAATTGGACTGTTCGATCCTTTCTCTTGGGATCACGGTTACAGATGAAGGTATCATGGACGTGACCTGGGGAAGTCGCAAAGCAGTGACAGTAATTTCTTTCAGGATAAATTGCCGCTCCAGGGGAATAAGCAACAAAGTGTCGGATAGTACATCGAACCGTAGCGACAGGCCAATATACTCTGGATGCGAAACAACAAGAATGAAAGAGTGATGTTCTGCATAAATGAGAAACTGCCCGGTACTATCAGACCGCGCGTCATCGTTCGGATATTCACTGGTTGTTACAAGTGCTCCAGCAACAGGAAGGCCTGTTTCCTTATCAGTAATGAATCCCGTAACTGACTGGCTTGATTGACAATAGACATCGTCACTGAAGAAAATCAGCAGGGCTGTAATAATGTGGATAACTGTGTTAATAACTCGTATCATAGTTTGCAACAAAAAACCCCAGCCTTCAAAATGAAAGCTGGGGTCAAGCCAAGAAATCTGGTAATACATAGGGCCCCTGCCTTCCCGCGAAGGTGAATATGGGTAGCAGTTCTGGCAGGTCTCCTGGCTCTCCCTATATCTGTTCGTCTTCCCATCCTAACTTTTCAGGACAGTGGCTTGGTGAACAGAAGTTGATACCTGCGCTTGCAGGTTCGGGATTACAGTTGCGGGGCAGCTTCCGAATTGAACGGAATTCCCTTTTCATCGGCGCCTTTGGCGCCGTAACCAAAACTTGTATGTGAAAGAGCGATAAAATCTTCTGCCCAATATAGTCTGCAAGAATGTCTTTGTCAAGAGGAAACTTAGTGGCATTGAAATTCTACGACGTTTATATTTGACAGTACCTTCAACATTTCTATTTCTCAGGCATGGCGGCATGAACAACGAAAAACAGCCACAGACACACCTAAGATCATGGGAGTGGTGGTTTCTCCTTATTCTATCTATCTCTGCTTTGACTCTTCGTTTCATTTATCTATCTGAGGTGCGGGAAAACCCTTTCTTTGATCATCCAAGACTTGACGCACTGTTTCATGATATCTGGGCTCAAAGCATCGCTTCCGGAGAAATCCTCGGTGACAAAGTGTTCTTCCGCGCACCAGTATACCCGTATTTTCTAGCAGGTCTATACGCTATCTTTGGACACAACTATCTGGTGCCACGGATCGCGCAACATTTACTCGGCGTGATCGGACTTTTGTTGCTCTATTTTCTCTCTCGCCGGGTATTCGGTGCACGGGTAGCGGTATTTGCCTCAATCCTTGCATCGCTCTACACAATGCTTATTTACTTTGAGGGAGAACTATTATTTGACTCATTACTTACGGTAACTTGCCTCCTCTGGCTTGTCATGTGCGAGAAGGGAAAAGAACGACCATCTCTGGCTCATTGGTTTGTCGTTGGGGTTGTCTACGGAATCATCTGTTGCATCCGCCCTGTGTTTCTTGCGATAACTCCTTTTGTTTTTGCCGTGCTCTGCTGGCCACACTTCAAAGCCGGGGCAAAAGGAGCAACCCGACAAGTTATTGTAGGACTGACTTTCGGATGCCTGTTACCGATCTTCCTGGTTACGATTCGAAACTACGTTGTGGGAAATGATTTCGTCCTCATAGCTTCACAGGGTGGTTTGAATTTCTACATAGGTAATAACCCTGCCGGAGATGGATATACACCCATGATGCCCGGACCTCGGGGGGGGAGCTGGGAAAATCGAGACCTATTGTACATCGCCGAAAAAACACTTGGCCACACCCCGTCGCCATCGGAGGAATCCTGGTTTTGGTACAAGAAAGGCTTCGATTTCATTCTCAGTTCCCCGAATCAATATGTCGCTCTCCTGCTCAAAAAGGTTTATCTCTTCTGGAACTGGTTCGAGATTCCAAACAACCAGAACTTCTATTCATTCAGGAAGTACTCGCCGCTTCTTCAGATCCTGCCGATCGGATTTTGGTTTGTTGGCCCAATCGGGATTTTGGGCATGCTCATTTCCCTTCAACAACGACGTGGACGCTTCCATGTCGCCTTCATCTTGCTCTACAGTTTTGTTATTATCCTCTTCTTTGTGTGCGACCGGTTCCGGCTTCCAATCGTGCCACCTGTTTGCATGTTCGCGGGGTACGCACTACACACTTCTTTGGAGAAGGTCCGATTGAAGCAATGGGGGTGGATGGCAGCGGCAATGATTTGGGGAGCATGTATTGCCATCTTCGTAAACTCGAATTTGTACGAAATTGACAAAGACTCAAACGCAAGAGACAACATGAGTCTTGGAATCGTGGAACTTGACAAAGGGAATCCCTCCGGGGCGATTTCGTACTTCAGTGAGGCCGCGAAGAATGCGGCAATACCACGGCCAAACTTGTACCTCGATTGGGGTGCTGCGGAATGGGAGGCTGGACATGCAAGCAATGCGATCGAGAAATTCCATCAGGAATTGCATTTCCATCCAGACGCAAATGTCGCTCTCTCAAACCTTTCCTACATTTACCTCTCGGAAGGAAACTGTGACTCGGCCATCTATTTCGGGAGAAAGGCGTTGGAAGCAAAACCGTATCTACCAAAACCGTACATCACAGTCGCTCAAGCTTATCAAAAGCAAAACCATCCGGAGGAAGCTGTCCTCATTCTTGAGGAAGGGGCTCGTTCTTGCTCAGAGAATTTTTTGAATGGTAGATTGCTCCTTGCAGGCCTATACAACGCAATCGGGCGAAGTGAAGCAGCTAAGAAAACTTACCACGATGTCATCACTCAAGGGAATCGACTTCGGCAACCGTCATACGAGCCTGAACGGGACTACGTTACACAAGATCTGATGGAAAGAGACGACAAAGGATCAGTGGCCATGGCACTGTATGGGCTCGGCCATGTGTGTGTAGGACAAATGCAACTCGACAGCGCGGTTTCTTACTTTGGACATGCCGTCCGAGAATCTCCGGGATATGCCGACGCTTGGGCCGACCTGGGCGTCGCATACATGCGAATACAACAATACGCCAATGCAGACAGCGCACTCGGCACTGCAATCAAATTGCAGCCGGAAAACCATATCTATTGGTTTAACTATGCCACGGCTCTTGGAACCCAAGGACGGCTGACCGATGCACAAACGGCATTCAAGAGGGCACTCAGTATTCGCCCCGATTTTGCTCCTGCGCAACGAAGCATCGCGCTCACCGAGGAGTTGTTACGAGAGAAGAATACCAGGAAGAACCATTAGTACAACGATCGGCGATGTGTCTTGACCAACAAGGGTCAAACACTTAGAACGGAAGATCGTCCTCTTTTTGAACTGCAGCAGGCGCCTCCTCCGCGGCCACCCCCGGGGTCGACGTGTGTTGCGAATGCACTCCCTCGCCCTTTCCATCCAGCATGATCATGCTATCAGCGACAATTTCCGTGATATATTTCTTAGCGCCTGTGTTTTTATCATCGTAGCTTCGCGTTTGAATTCTCCCTTCGATGTACACCTTCTTTCCCTTCTTCAACCATTCACCACATATCTCCGCCAGTTTGCGCCAAGCAACGATATTGTGCCATTCAGTGCGCTCTTGCATGTTTCCATCCTGATCCTTCCAGCTTTCGCTTGTTGCCATGCTGAACGTCGCCACCGCGACGCCACTCGTTGTGTACCGGAGCTCCGGATCTTTTCCGAGATTCCCAATCAACATCACTTTGTTCAGACTACGTGCCATGGCATTCCTCCACTTGTAATTATTATATCGATAAACTATTGAAGTGTTATTTGGTTATTCAAATTTGTTTTCAATCTAACGGGGATCCGTTGTTCGGTTCAGCCCCTCGGTCGTAAGCAAATAGAGAGTGCCTTTGGAAAACGCCATCGAGCGAATTGTGGCTTCGTGTCGCTCGTAGAATTGGTCAACAGGAATAGTCGATTTCAATCGGTCTTCCTCGTCGAAACAGTACAGAACGTTACTACTGATTACAGCAAGTCCCTCGGCATCAGCATGGATGACCAGATCACCTTTGAATACACCCTCTGCAATCTGATGGACAAAATTCCCGAAGCTGTCAAACACCATCACCTTGCTGCCATCGAGCACATAGACATAATCGTGTGGGCCTATTTCGATCTTGGTCGGTCGTTGTAGTCTCCCATGGCCGGCATCAAATCCGCCGAAGGTTTTCTGTACGCGACTTAAGCCATCGACCTTCACAATCCGTTCATTCTCGCCGTCGCAGATATAGAGGTCGCCGAGTCTGGACAGTGCAACATCCGTTGGGTAGCCGAACCGTTCATCCGGATTGTTGCTCTCACGCGTAAAAAACGTGGAAACCAAGTTAAGTTTTCTATCGAGCCTTTGCACCCGATGATTTCCGTAGTCGGCAATGAAAACGTCGATGCCGTTGCGTGCCCATACCCCCGCAGGACGATCAAAATGATCGTTCTCCCAACCTGTTCCGCCAATTTCCCCGAGCAGCAGGAGATCTTTTGATAGTCGTTTGATCGTGCTTGTTTTGTTATCAAGGAGAAAGAGATTCCCCTCGATGTCGACATCAAACTGGCTTCCCTGCCAAACGGGAGGCTGCGTCAATTGCTGAGCAACGGAAACATGCTGGAGCGGGCCCAGCACCAAACACATCACAAAGAAGATAAACATGGGGTTCTACAAAAGACACTTAAAGGTATGCAAAATAAATAGGGTTGGCAAGTTGCCAACCCCATAGGAAACAACCGCGCGCAGTGTTATTACTTCAGAAGAAGCATTTTCTTTGACTCGGTAAAACCTGATGCCTGCAGACGATAGACGTACACACCACTCGGCAATGAATTTGCATTGAAGTTTACACTGTATTGCCCCGGCGAGAGCTGCTGATCAAGAATTGTAGCTACTTCTTCGCCCAAAGTGTTAAACACCTTTATACTGACAGATCCTGCCTTGCTTACACCATAATCAATTTTTGTGGATGGATTGAACGGATTCGGATAGT
>JBGPGQ010000033.1:0-16753 GCA_041483995.1 Bacteroidota bacterium | reverse complement strand
CAGACAAGTCATCAAGAATGCGCAAGCGCTAGCAAAGAAACTCGTTTCGCTTGGCTATTATGTTATCTCCGGCGGCACGGACAACCACCTGATGCTCGTTGACCTGCGCAGCAAGAACGTAACCGGCAAAGACGCACAGGAAGCGCTCGACGAGGCCGGAATAACTGTGAACAAGAACGCTGTTCCCTTCGATGACAAGAGTCCTTTGATTACGAGCGGAATCCGCATTGGCACGCCAGCACTCACCACGCGTGGCATGAAGGAAACAGAGATGGAGTACATCGGTGGACTTATCGATGAAGTTGTCATCAACATTGGCAAAGCAGACCTGTACAAGTCCGTTGCAACGAAGGTGGAGGAATTGTGCGGAAGGTTCCCGCTTTATCCTGACCTCCTGTGACCATTACTTACGTAAAACGGATTCACAGACGACTCTGTGTATGGTTTCTGGCAAACCTGATTGCTACCAGTATTGTCTCTCTCACAGCACTTGCACAACAGTATCTACCAGCAGAACTCCAGTCTCTTGATACACAGACTGACCCGCGTGGAATCACTATGGGGGAGTCGTTTGTTGCAGTGCATTCTCCTACCTCAATGATGTATAACCCGGCAGGAATCGCCGGGCTTCACGGGGCATCCTTCAGCTTCGCCCGAAGGAATCTTGATCACGTAGAGACAACAGCTTCATTTAAGTACCTCACATTCTCTGGAACACTTGAGACACCGTATGTCAATCTTGGTCTATTATACAGTAGGTTTATGCAGGGAGAGATTGCAGTCTCTACGGCTAACTCGCCGGAAGGTGCCGGGAAAGTTGTTCTCGCTGACTACGTCCTCGGGCTAACTGCTGCACGGAGTCTGATCCATGGTCTTGACGTGGGCCTCGCAATCAAGACATTCAGAATTGTCACGGATGTATCAAGTGGCGATCCACCAACTTTTAATTCGAATACACCACTTCTCTTGGATATTGGACTGATATACTCATACTCAAATGTTCTAGCAGAGAATTCTGGAAACTTCACCCTTTCAGCAGGCGCATCACTGCAGAACTTTGGAACTGATTTCAGGCCGGAGGCTTCGGCATCGGGCGGACTAATGCCCTCACAGTCCGTTCTCAAACTTCCCCGCTATCTTCGGTGTGGCTTTGCGTTCTCCACAACTATTTCTCCTTCAACCGAAGCAGGACTTGTTCCCTTCGCGCTGCTTGTCTCTGGTGAGTACAGAAATTTTCTGAATGGACCAGTGGATAACGAGCGCTCATTCTGGGGAGTCGGTGGAGAAGTTACTCTCTTCGAGATGATAACAGGAAGGATTGGAGGATATATCCAGCCATACAGAAGCATTTACGGCGATCGAGGAGATCCGTATCTCCGATTGGGATTAGGAATCGCGCTTCCCCTGGCACGGTTCAATGTCGATAGTCCGCTCGTTTTCACATTCGATTATGGTCTGATTCCTTTGAACACAAGAATCCCATTCTTTTATGTTGAGAACACGGCCCTCCATGTTTTCAGTATTGGAGTCCGTTATGACAATCCCATTTTTTGACAAACGCCAAAACAATGACTGACGAACCGGTATCTGATGAACCACTTGAGGGCGAAGAAGGAGGAATGTCTTTCTTCGACCATCTTGAGGAGCTGCGCTGGCGCATCGTGCGGGCATTGATCGGGGTGGTACTTGGTACAATCCTTTGCTGGGTCTTCATTGACTGGCTTATGGACGTTGTTCTCCTCGGTCCAGTTGTGAGATTGAACAGCAGCCTTTCTCCGAGTCAGCAACCCATCCATCTCCAAAACCTCAAACCGTTCGGACAGTTGTTCCTCTATATGCAAGTCGCGATCATTGGCGGAATCATCCTGAGTGTACCAAATATCCTATACCAGATCTGGGCATTCATCGCTCCGGGATTGATGCCAAAGGAACGGAAGTACATCAGGTGGATTGTATTCTTCTCGTCATTTTGTTTTCTGTCCGGCATTGCATTTTCCTACTTTGTGATGTTGCCGGCGGCGCTGCAATTCTTTTCCGGTTTCGGCTCGGCGCAGATCGTCAACAATATTGCCATCAACGAGTACATGAGTTTCATCATCAGTGTAATGCTGGCGGCGGGTGTTGTGTTCGAGCTGCCGATGGTCTCTTGGTTTCTTTCTCAACTTGGACTTCTGACACCGGCTTTTATGCGGCACTACCGGCGTCATGCAATCGTGGTGATTTTCATCCTCGCGGCAATTCTTACTCCGGGAACAGATCCCGTCAGCCAGGTCTTGCTTGCAATCCCATTGCTCATCTTATACGAAGTAAGTATCGGCATTTCGGCAATGGCGTGGCGTGGAAAAAGGAAGAAAGAAAAGACAGCCAGTTAGAAACAAATCTTTTTTCATCACTTATCGGGACTTTCCTGTTTGAATCTCAAAGAAATCGCTGAACCTATAGAGCATCACATCGGAACGTTTGACAAGGTCTTTGCACGCTCCATCAAGTCAAAGATCGGGCTCGTTGACCTTGTCACGAAGTACATTATCCGACAGAAGGGGAAAAAAGTTCGCCCCATCCTTGTGCTGCTCAGTGCAGAATTGTGCGGTGGAGTGAACGAGAAATCCTACCGCGGCGCGACGCTTGTTGAGATTCTCCACACGGCGACTCTCGTGCATGACGATGTCGTTGACGATGCCGATACAAGGCGGGGCATCGCGTCCATCAACGCGGTCTGGAAAAACAAAATCGCCGTCCTGATGGGAGACTATCTTTTGTCGAAGGGCCTGCTTCTCTCATTAGAGAATGATGATTTCCAATTTCTCAAAATCACCTCAACAGCCGTGCGACGGATGAGTGAAGGCGAGATCCATCAAATCCAGAAGAGCAGGCAGCTTGATATGGATGAAGACACTTACATGAGGATCATTGGCGATAAAACCGCATCCCTCCTTTCCACGTGCTGCGAGATAGGTGCGGCAAGCGCAACCCGGAACGAAGAGGAGCAACAAATGATGAGAGAATACGGAGAGAATGTGGGCTTGGCATTTCAAATCCGTGATGATTTGCTGGACTATGTTGGAAGAAAATCCATTACTGGTAAGCCCACGGGCCTCGATCTCAACGAAAAGAAATTGACCCTTCCCCTTATCCACGCCATAAGCAAGGCACCAAAGAAAGAGGGCAAACAGATTCTTTCAATGATCAAAAACGGCGGCAAAAAGATGAAGGTGGGTGAAATTGTTGAGTTTGTCACCAGGTACGACGGGCTTGAATATGCGGCAAACCGGGCGATACATCATGCAGTCGAGGCTAAATCCAGCATAGCGCCATTTTCCGATTCGCCAGCCAAACGATCACTCGTCGCTTTTGCGGACTTTGTTGTACACCGCGACAAGTAACCCTGTACAACAAACAGTGACAACGAATGCACTGAGTTGCTATTCACCATTGCATGTTCACCGGAATCTATTTATGTTGTTATAAGTTCATGGAGCATCCATCAATGGAACACACCTATTGCATTTAGCAACTCTACCCTTACAACCCGCAACACTCGAATCAAAACTTGAAGTTCTCGCCGACATCAAACTCGTTGTAGAAGATTTCATCCACAAACATCAATCAAAACTGGAGTTGTGGTTCCCATCAGAGTTTCTTCCTGCGGGTGAAAAAGACCTGGACGATAAGATGATCTCCGATCTGCGCGCACGTGCCCGCGGGATACCCGATAGCGCCCGTGTTGCGATCACGATGAACCTCGTAACGGAGGAAGGTCTTCCCCTCTTTCATCGCCTCATTGCCGATTGCCTTGGCAATGACAACATCTGGTACCGATGGAACAAGCTTTGGACAGCGGAAGAGGATCGCCACGGAAACATCCTGCGTGACTATATTCGCGACTCACGTTTACTGAACTTCGCAGCACTGGAAAAAATTCAGTTTGACTATATACGCTCCGGCTTCGAACCCGCGTGGACCGGCGACCCGTACAAAGTGTTTGTGTACACAACCTGCCAGGAAAAAGCAACGCAGATTTCCCACATGAACACAGGCAAGTTCGCTGCCGAACATGAGCCGTTACTCTATGCCATCACCCAAAAAATTGCGAGGGATGAGTCCAGGCACTTTGCATTCTATATGAGTGTGTTCAAGGAAATCCTTGAGCGTGACGTGAATAATGCTCTCGACGCTGCTGCTTCAATGATGCCAAGTCTCGATATGCCGGGAATCTCAATGGCGAACTTCAACGAATACGCTGACGTCATCCGTCGGGCAGGCATTTATGGTCTCCGTGATTACAAGAAGATCGTTGAACAACTCATTACAACGTGGAAGATCGACGTGATGACCTATCTGAATGAGATGGGCCAGAAGGCGCAGGAAAAAATCCTGTCGATTCCCTCGCGTTTAGAGGCGGTTGCTCAATACGTTGAGCAACGGAGCAAAGCAAAGAGCTTCAGGTTCGACGTTGTTTACGGGAGAATTTTGGAGATGGCCTAGCAACACTCGCTCTATCAGAGGTAAGGAGCAAACCCGCCTACCGCAATTTGTATCTCAGCATCACCCTTCTGCTTGTGGCCTGATAGTCAGCACCGGGCATTTTGCAAGACGCACGATGCGTGCAGCCGTACTGCCGAACAACATATGCTCGACGCCAGTGTGGCCATGCGTGGCGACAATAATTAAATCGACATCGCTGTCTTCCGCCTCAAGCAGTATTTCCTGATGAGGCCTGCCTGTACGAACCGTTGACGATGCGAGCACTCTTGTCCCTATTTCTCTTTCAATCAAAGTCTGCAATTCCTCACTTCCTTTCTCGCGGAGTTCATCTTCGACCCCCGGAAGTACCACCTGTCCGAACCCAAGATCGGCCGGATAGATGGTCGGTTCAACCACATAAATCAGATGGAGGGAAGCACCGAATTGTTCCGCCATCGGGATCGCGTACTTGAGAGCGTTCTTTGAGTGCGCGGAAAAATCAATCGGGACAAGTATACGATGAATGGCAAGAGACGCGGGGACCTTTGAAGATTCGTGCACTCGAGATGGACGCGTCTTCTTTTTTTGTGGCGTAGATGAGACGTTCCCTATCTTTGGGGATCTCTTCCTTCGACCTTTTGATTTTTTCATGCGGCACCTCCTTGTATTACGATACTTCCCGCTATCAATCGTTGTAGACGAACTTCAGCCATCCCTTCGTATCATTGCCGCTCCTGACAACATCAAAAAACATTTTTTGCAGTTTCATCGTAACGGGTCCAGGCTTGCCATCAGCCACCTTCAGCTTGTCAACCGAACGAATTGGAGTAATCTCCGCAGCCGTACCGGTAAAGAAGAGTTCATCAGCAATGTACACCATCTCCCGCGGGATACTCATCTCCTTCACCCTGTAGCCGGCATCTTCAGCGAGTTGTATGACCGACGCACGTGTCACTCCCGGAAGCAGTGCCGAAGCAAGAGGTGGGGTGAACACCGTTCCATCCTTAACGAGAAAGATATTTTCGCCGCTCCCTTCGCTCACATTGCCAGTCACATCCAACGCAATAGCTTCAGAGAAACCGGCTTTAATCGCTTCCACTTTCATCAGTTGTGAAAGGATGTAGTTTCCGCCGGCCTTTGCCATTGCCGGAAGTGTGTTTGGTGCCGGGCGATTCCAGGTTGACACGCAAACGTCAATTCCCTGTGTGAGAGCTTCCGGGCCGAGGTAGCTTCCCCATTCCCATACAGCAATAGTGACATCAACCGGACAGTTGAGAGGATTGACACCAACATCGCCATATCCACGATAGACGATAGGCCGAATATAACATGCCTTCATTTTGTTGGCCCGGATCGTTGCAAGGATTGCCCCTTCAATTTGCGATTCATTGTACGGGATGTCTGTCCTATAAATTTTTGTGGAATCAAACAAACGTCGTATGTGCCGGTCGAGTCGAAAAATTGCCGACCCTTTTGTTGTTTCGTAGCAGCGAATCCCTTCGAACCAACTCGATCCGTAATGCACAACATGAGAAAGGATGTGAATCGTTGCATCTTCCCATTTGACCAGCTTCCCATTCATCCATATCGTATCTACTTTTTTTACTGGCATGTGGCAGCCTCGTTGTCGTGAGTATCGTCGATGGAACTTTCTTTCATAGATTATTGAAGTGGTAGATCATACACTCTATATGTCTTGGTTCGTTCGCCCTTGAGCATTTCAGCTCCCCTATTCATCATCACATTATCCTCAACCACCCAGCTTGCTTCGCCATGAGGGTAACCATTTTCCACAGCACGCCGCGCGGTTTCGTAGAACAACACGCCGCCAATACCTGAATTCAAATATTCCGGAATAACACCAAGAATGATAATACGAATAAAATCAATCCTCTTCTTGAAGAGAAGCAAACGGATGAGCCCGGGAATCAGGTATCCATGCGTGTTGTCCTTCAGAACCATATTCAAGTCCGGAAGCGACATTGCAAACCCGACGGGCTTGCCTCTCACTTCCGCGATAATAACCAGGTTGGGGTTCACAACGGGTTTTAGATCCTTGGCGACGTATTGGAATTCCTCCTCGGTCATCGGGACTTCACCCCAGTTTCGCGACCACCCTCGGTTATAGAGATCGCGTATTTTCATTACTTCATTGTCAAAGTCCTTCATGTTCAACGGTCGAAATACAACGCCCTCCCGTTTCTTGAGAAGCTCAGAGATTCGCGTCAGTTTTTCCGAGAAAACCTTGTCCTTGTGAACATAATATGCATACAAATCTTTTGCCTTCTTAAATCCATGGTTCTCCACAAGCTGTTGATAATATGGAGGATTATAGGCCATAAGAACCGCCGGGGGTTTGTCAAAGCCATCGACGAGCAGCCCGTATTCATCATTCACTGAGGGGCTTGCAGGACCTCTCATTGCCGTTACACCTTGTGCCAATAACCACTTCCTCGCAGTGCGAAACAACTCATCGGCAACGCCCTGATCATTGACGCACTCGAAAAATCCAAAGAATCCGATATTCTCGCCATGCTCTTTGTTGTGATTGTCATTGACGATTGCACCGATCCTTCCGACCACACTATTTTTTTGCTCGGCAAGAAAGAGTTCCATCCGCGCATGCCTGTAGAATGGATTTCCCTTTTTGTCAATGAGCTTTCGCCGATCCATCAACAGTGGCGGGACCCAGCATGGGTTTCCTTCGTAGACCTTCCATTGGAATTTGATGAATGCCTTTTCATCATTTTTGGTTCGGACTGGACGTATGGTCACTGGATTCATTGGCACGTAATCAAAGTTTAGTAGGCAGTAACAATGGACGTGATGCGCGGGTCGGATAAATCAAGGAACAGAGATCGAACTCTCAGTGTATAAGGCCGAGTTTCTTTCCAATAGTTCCGAAGGTTTCCAGAATTTTGTTCAGGTGATGATCCTCGTGCGTTGCCATGTAGCTTGTACGAAGCATCTGCAAGCCGTTTGGCACACCGGGGCTGATAAAGGCATTCACAAACACGCCCGCATCAAACAATGCCCGCCAGAAGGCAAACGTATTGGGATCATCACCAATAATGACCGGAACAATTGCAGTTGAACTCTCGAGAATGTTGAAGCCCATTTCTCTGAAGCCTTTGCGCATCTTGTCTGCATTCGCGATCAACCGCTTGATACGATCGGGCTCTTTTTCAAGAATATCCAGCGATGCAAGTGCAGCAGCAACAGATGGTGGGGTTGGGCTCGCGCTGAAAATCAACGCTGGTGCATGATGCTTCAGGTAATTGATAACTGACTTGTCGCCCACAACAAAACCGCCGAGAGAGGAAAACGTTTTGCTGAACGTCCCCATCGTCATATCAACTTCTTTTTCAAGTCCAAAATGACTTGCCGTTCCTCGTCCCCCCTTGCCGATGACGCCGGTTGCGTGCGCATCATCGATGAGTATGCGCGCGTTGTGCTTTCTTGCCACCGCAACAAGGTTCGGAAGATCAACGATCGTTCCGGAAGTACTGAAGACACCATCGGACACCACAAGCTTGGCAGCGTCCCGGGGAAGTCTGGAAATAACTCGCTCCAGATCCTTCATATCGTTATGCTTGTACCGAACAAACTCGGCAAACGCCCCCTTCGCCATGAGATTTCCAGCAACGATGCACGCATGGTTATCACGGTCGGAGACGACGTAGTCTCCCTTTTGGACGAGCGTCGGAATGATACCTTGTGCTGTTTGATAGCCGGTACTATAAAGTAGACAAGCTTCTTTGTGAAAAAAAGAAGCGAGGCGTTCTTCGAGTTTGATATGCAAATCCAGAGTACCTGTGAGGTAGCGGGATCCTGAGCAGCCAGTACCATATTTTTCAATAGCTTTCAGTGCTGCCTGCTTCACACGGGGATCCGCAGTCAGGCCGAGATAGTTGTTGGAGCCGGCCATGATCATCTTTCGGCCTTCAATCGTGACAATTGGCCCTTCGTTCTCCTCAATCGGGCGAAAATACGGATAATACCCCATCGCCTTGATCTCATCGGCGCGGGTAAATGTCCAACATTTCTCAAACAGATCGACAGGGGTTTTTTCTGCCACACTCACTCGGCGTTTCTCTTTTTGTCCCAGTATGTCAACGTTTGTTGCACGTCCGTCCGCTCTGTACGCCATCACAATATTTCAGAAGATGGAAGGATTGATTCTCAATTTCGTTTTCAATATACTTGAACGTACCTCAAAAGTCAATCGAATTTGCTCACCTGTTCTCTCATTCTCACGTGAAAGCACTCGTTACAGGAGGGACTGGCTTCATCGGCAGTCATCTCGTTGAACTTCTTCTCAACAGGAACTATGCAGTACGCTGTCTTGTACGACCCACAAGCGACTTGCGCTGGTTGAACGGCCTTCCTGTGGAATATATCCATGGTGATTTGTTCGATCCCGAAGCGCTGCGCGCTGCGGTGCACGATGTTGACTACGTGTATCATTCTGCCGGTATAACAAAAGCAAAAACAAAAGAGGAATACTATCGGGGAAACGCAACGGGCACGAGAAACATTCTCAGCGCAATTCTCGCGCACAATCCGGCCATCAAACGTTTCGTTCATATCAGCAGCCAAGCGGCTGTAGGGCCAAGTCCAAGCAAAACTCCGATCACCGAAGAGACCTTGCCACATCCACTCACAACGTATGGGAAGAGCAAATGGATGGCGGAGAAAGGATGTTTGCAGGTGCTCGAGTCAATCCCTATTACAATTGTGCGGCCTCCCGTCGTGTACGGACCGAGAGACAAGGATGTGCTAGCATTTTTCAGCACAATTCAAAAGGGCTTACAGCCTATCGTTGGATTCAATGAGAAGTATGTTAGCATGATTCACGTTGGCGACCTCGTGAGGGGATTCGTGTTGGCTGCCGAAAGCAATACGTCAATCGGACAGACATACTTCATCGCAAGCAAGGACGTGTATGGATGGAAGGAAATTGGTAACATCACCCAGGAAGTAATGAACAAGCGCGCTCTGCGGATGCGACTCCCTGAAACAGCAGTGTATGCTATTGCCGCATGTGCCGAGTTCTTCGGTCTGTTCAGTCCGAAACCCGTCTTGATTAATTTTGAAAAAGCACGGGACATGGTTCAAAACTATTGGACGTGCGATGCCTCAAAAGCAAAACGCGACTTTGGGTTCGAGCAAGCAATCTCGCTCACCGACGGTATCCGTAATACTGTGGACTGGTACAAGAACCAAGGTTGGTTGTAACAAGAACACTCACATCATTACATGGAAGGTTTAAACAATGAGAACAATCGCATCACTCGTATTACTGCTCATGGTACAGCTGGTTTCATTATCAGCTCAGGAAATGGAGAAGAAAATGGATCATGGATTTACCCTGAAGGAATTGGACACATTCCATGAGATTCTTCATCCTCTTGTTCACGAATCGTATCCCAAGGGCGACTACGCAACAATCTGCAGCCATCTTGATACATTGTTGCAGAGCGCAATGGCTTTGGAAAAAGCCAAACTTCCGAAAAGGTTGAAGGGGGTAAGAAAAGAATTCGTTGCGCAGAGCAAGGTATTGACAGGTGAGGTGAAAGAATTGTTAACTCTTTCGGACAAAGTTGATGACACTATATTCGGCGAAAAGTTCAATGACATGCATGAGACCTTTGAGCACCTTGCCGAGTTATTGAGGTAGTTGAAATGTCGCCCTGGAAACAGCAAAAGCCTCACCCTATGTGAGGCTTTTGCATAAGTGGTTGTAGCGGGGACACGCTGCATTTCCTACCCACAATGGCGGAGAACGGTATCTTAGTGTCTTGTCAACTCGTATTCTGACGCGATTTGTGATTCTCACTTCATCAATAGCAGTTTGCTAACGCCAGAATAAACAAGGACGCCCAGCGAGTTTACCACCGAGTCAATGGCAGTAGACATCTGTTGAAACACTGGGATGATTTACACTCGGACTAAACTCACTATCTGTAAGACTATCTTGCTTAACACTAAGTTCTTGCATACTCGGATTGGGACTTAGATGAAAGCCTAGATCAAAATCCCGGGGACAAACGCCGGTGTTCAGAACTACATCACCATTATGATCGCAGCGGAGGAAAAGAACTCGATAAATTGATGTATTGCCAATCAGCACGCCCGTGATTGCATACTCAGGTGTGGATCGCGCTTCAACGACATCATATCCTTCAGACATTACTGGATCATGATTCATATTCCATCTCCTCTTCCAAATAATTCCGTCAGTTGTTGGCGCCGTGTCTTTAAACTTCGCATAAAAGAGATAATCGTCTGATTTGTCCAGAATCTGTCCTGTGATAAGGAGATTTGTCCTATCATCAGTAGTAGTCATTGAAAATGCTTTCTCTATTCGCGTGTTCTTCCCGTATACCTTCAAATATTGAACAATTCCATTTTTCCTTAGCCGCAGTAAAAACACATGATTTCCGGTAAACAGATCAGTAAATCCCGTAATAGCAAACCCTCCATCGTGCATTGCAACAATTTTTTGAGCATTCGCATGAGGATTAACAATTCCTCCGCGAAACTCGTAACTAAAGCAAGAAACAACTGAACCGTCAAGCTTAAGTTTGAGAAACTCAACTTTTTTGCCACCACTCAAGGGATTTTCTGATGTCGCAACCACTCCATAAGTCTTATCACTTGGTTGAAAACACAGAGAATATGCAGTCTCGTTGGTTCCAATTGACGTATTGTATTTGTATGCCCATTTTAATGTTGTAAGGTCGTTAGAATAGCACGCAACAAGAACTTTTGGATTCGAAATCCCAAAACTTCCAGCACAAACAATGCCATCAGGAATACTGATCACTTGATGGTACTCTGAGAACTTCATAAGCCCAGACTCAATAGATTTAGCCTGAACAAGATCACCTTCTTGATTAAGGATCATTACTGTCGCCGCCGAAGGGAATCCATAGCCCTTACTCATATTGCCAGCAAGAGCAAAAGTGTTGTCAGATGTTTCGATGAGTGACCGACATTCTGCACTATAAGGTATGCCTATCCAAAGATCAGTAGCTTGCAAACTGTTGCCATTCGGGGCAATTCGCCTGAAGAACCATTTATTACAAACACCGCAACTTGGTTGAAAAAAAGACGTGCCTGCAACTGCATAATTATTCTCATGAGTAAATATTATTGATTCACCTTTATCGGCATTAGTCGTATAAAGGGAACTAATTTGCTTTTGAGCACAACAAAAAGCTACACCTATGAGTGCCAACGAGGTTAGCTCAAAACCGATTGCCTGAAAACGTTTACCCACGATGCTCTCCTGCAAATGTTTTGCTTTGTTGAGATTCTTTTCCCAAGGGGTGCATTTGCTATTCTTGACAAGAAGATGGATCTACCCTCCTAAGCTGGGTCAAAATACGGAGTTCAAATCCGGCAACAATAACCACAATTGCAATGAGGGTCAGAGAGATCGCTGTCAAAAGAGATGCGTTTCATTTGTGTCTCCTATTTTCAGAAAGCAATCAGCGTATTTGTCATCAAGGATACATCTTAAAAAATTCGTCATTGAACTCATGATCTTGTTCTTCGGACGTTCCGTATCTTCTCCATGCTTGTTAATTTTGCCCCTCCCCGCTCCAATTCCTTATACATCTCATAGAACCTATTTGATATGAATTTCGGTTACTTTTTACGGGCTGCGCTGACGACTTTCCCTACCGCGATTGGGGCATGCGCGCCAACAAAAACTCGTGCCGCCCTATCGTTGCCGATCACCGCAACGTCGAGTGTGGCGGCATTCAGGAGTGGCCCCTCTTTCACACCCGCTTTTTTGGCGACTGCTTGCGCCCGTTTGAATACCTTCGGGTCAAGATCGCGCGCATAGAACGGCTTTTGAGGAATCCCGCTTTTAAGGTCCCGGTCCCCGCAGGTGGGCAAGAGCGACTCCTTCGGTGAGACGCGCCAACTATCGGCAAAGCGGTGATAGAGTTCTTCGAAGTTAAAGGGGTTCGTCAGCACGGTTCCATCGCGCGCTGCGATCTGGTTGACGTTTCCATCGGCGTTGGCGAGGAGGCCCCTTACTTTGCCACAGCAATTGCCGAGACCAACGGAGACGTCGATCCAGCTTGCGTTGACTGTGGCGCGCACGGAATTGCCGCTCAGACTCGTGATGAAATAGACATTTCCCCTTCGTGTGACATCGACACCTTCGGGCATGGAAAGCGGCTTGCCATCGCTCAGATCAGTGGTCTTGCCATCGATAGTAAGTCTGTCAAGGCAGATAGCGACCACGGTCTTGCCCATTCGCGTGGCGACAGCGGAGTTGACCGATGCGTCTGGCCAAGTCGGCGCTCCGGACACTTGACGCGTTTCAACGACAAAGTCGGAATCGGCTTCCACTAGTATAAATTCGCCCGACGCCTGAAAGTCGTACAACAAGCCTCTGAAAGTAGTCAAATGGGTATCTCCCACGGTGGTTCCGGCGTTGCAGTTGGCAGTCGCGCCGCCGGCGCTACTCTCGGTCGCCTCGACTGCTGGCCCCGGCGGTGATGCGGCAGGCGCAGTCGGCCCGAAGGTGAGATTATTCGTCTCAGCTGTAAAGCCTTGTGCCACGCAGTTGGGCGCGCCAGTACCCCCGTAGATAATCTGCGTCCTGGTGACAATCGTCGATCCGTTGTTGAAGCTCGCCATACCCCCGCCAGAGCCATTGCCGCCGTCGCCGAAGATGTTGAATTCGGCGATCGTCCAGCTCGCTGCGGCAGCGACAGCATTTTCACCAGTACGTGTATACATATGGGCCCCTGTGGAGAAAATGGCGCCGTCGGTGGTTGCACTTACATTGCCACTCAGGCTTAGATTAGCTAGGTTGCTAATCACCTGGTTGGGTACGGTCGTTGCCAAGGAGTTCATGTACCAATCCGAAGTGTACGACGGAGCGGGTCCCTGAATCCATCCGGTGCCTGGCGGCGAGGTAGTGCCATAGCCGATCAGCCAGTACTGAATGTAAACGGCGCCGGATGTGCCATCATTTGCGAACACGAACTGTTCCCAACCTAGGCACCCGGCGGGGGAACCGGCAACCGTGCTCGGGAAGAAGTCTGTGTTAAGTTGGAGCGTGTAGGCGTCAGCGATCGACGGTCCGGAGTTGCCGATCGGCCCACTCTCGCTCGTCACGCCACTTACGCTGACGAAAGAGCCCGTTGCTGAGGATATATGCCCGGTAGGCGCCTGGGCTGAGACATCATCACTGTTGCCCACGACCAAGGGTCTTGGCCCGCGCCGTGGCACCATTGGATATGGCGGCGCCTTCACGCTCGGGACTTCACGCCACTCCTTATCCGGATAGGAGGCCTCGAAGGAGCCCTTTTTCGGCAGGGGCTTCTGCCTCATGGAAATACGCCAAGCCTCCAAAAGCCTGACCTGCCTCGCGCTCCTTCTCTGAACCGTGGCCGTTTTCGCAGGCACGGGCGTGGATCTTTTTGCACTTTGCGATGATGTGGTTGGCTGGGCGTACCCGGTAACGCACATGGAGAAAAGAAATGCCGCTACAGCGATTGATGTTTTCATAGATTTGTTTATAAGTGTTTGTGGATTGTTTATTTGTGCGTGTAGATAGATTTCACGATAGCGAAAGCCTGAACGGGAACGAGCGCAACAGCCAACGACTCAGCCAATATAGATATCCTTTGCGGTATGAAAACATACCGTGAACACGGGATTTCCTACTTGGCCACCCAAGGGTAAGTCTAGCGTTAATTTACTTTGGGTTTTCGATAAAGTCAAGTTATAACGAAACAACGCCACAACACAAACTTTCTCGTAGGGGATTTCAGAGCTTGATCCCTAAGCTTCAAAGGGGCACAAACGTCATACAGTAAGCAAAGCTCTGAGCATATGTGCGCCAGCTACTTGTCCTGACAATCTAAATGGAAGCGGACATAATTCTTGGAAGGCTAGTTTGCATAATGACGTGTTATTTGCGTGGGTCGGTGGCTGCCCCCGGCGCTCTTCCGAGGGCCAAAGAACATCGCATTATGTAAGTGGGTCGGACAACAACCTTGGGATCAAAGACTCTCCCCTTTTTCAACCTTCTCTGATATGTAACACCGATGCGCATATCCGTGGCGGTATGTTCGTTTTCAAGAACTTCTGTTACATATCCCCCAATCCCGGAACTCCCTTGACTAAAACATGGATTTTCTTATTTTAGTCTACACCAACCACGTTGAAACAAGAGAATCCATAGTTCAATTGCCCAATTGACGTGACCCTCGAACAATTCACAGCGGGTACATTCACCCGGCAATATCAGTACAAGAGCTTCACGCCAACCAAACTCAACACGGAGTGGACCTGGTCGGACGCGAAGGTCAATACTCTTCTCGCCGAGGCGAATCTCAAGCTGGGCGAATTGAATGCGTTCTCCTCACATATCCCCGACATTGATATCTTCATCCGTATGCACGTAGTCAAGGAAGCAACGACCTCAAGCCGGATCGAGGGGACACGAACGGAAATGGAAGATGTGGTGATGAAGAAGGCGGATGTCGATGCCGAAAAAAAAGACGATTGGCAGGAGGTTCAGAATTACATCAAGGCGATGAACCATGCCATCAAGAGACTCAGTGATGTTCCTGTTTCCACAAGGCTGCTCAAAGAAACACACAAGACTCTCATGTCAGGTGTCCGGGGGAAGACGAAGCTCCCCGGCGAATACCGGAAGAGCCAGAATTGGATTGGAGGGGCGACTCTTCAGGATGCCGTGTTCATTCCGCCGCATCATACCGATGTGCCTGCGCTCATGGGCGACCTGGAGAATTTTCTCCACAACGATCAGATCCAGTTGCCCGACCTGATGAGAATTGCGATGGCGCACTACCAGTTTGAAACCATCCACCCGTTCCTCGATGGCAACGGAAGGCTTGGCCGGCTGCTGATCACGCTCTACCTTGTCAGTAACAACATTCTCCCGAAGCCCACATTGTACCTCTCGGCGTACTTTGAGAAGCACAAGGCGTTGTACTACGACAACCTCATGAGAGCGAGAACTGCCAACGATGTGCTGCAATGGATCAGGTTCTTTCTCGTTGCCGTCACGGAGACATCGAAGCAAGGCATCGCAACATTCAAGAGCATCCTGGCGCTGAGGGAGGATATTGAATCACGCCGCCTGATCACGCTGGGAAAGAAACTCCCGCGGGCGCAACAGCTTTTGCGCCATCTCTACAAAACGCCGAAGCTCACTGCTGCCGACGTTGGCAGTTTGCTGGATGTAACCCCTGCAACGGCGAATGGGTTTATCCAGGATTTCGTGAAGCTCGGGATATTGCGGGAGACGACGGGGGGAAAACGCAACAGAGTTTTCACGTTCCATGAGTATCTTGGCTTGTTTGCGGATGCGGGAAAATAGCAAACATAGTCCATTCTGAGGATAAAAGGTTTATGTCCACCAAATTCTTCACCAACCAAGACGGTAATAGCCTGCTCAAAAAGTTCGAGGGGGTTTTTGCCAACATGCAGAGCATTCAGTTTTTTGATGCTTTGATTGGATACTTCCGCGCTTCAGGGTATTTCAAGGTAAGACCATTCCTCAACAAGATTCAAAAGATCAGGATTCTTGTCGGCATTGACGTAGACAAATTAACCCAAGAGTACAATGCAAAAGGTCAGATGTTCCTATCGAATCAGAATAAGACAAAGGAACAATTTGTTGAGGAGGTTCTGGAGAACATCCAAGAAGCGGAGTATGATGAAGCCACAGAGAAAGGGATACTCCAGTTCATTGACGATCTGATCGGCGGCAAAATCGAAATGCGGGCGCATCCTGACAAGAAATTGCACGCCAAGATCTACATCTTCCGGCCTGAGACATTCAATGAGCATGCCCCCTGTGAAGTCATTACAGGTTCTTCAAATCTCACCGATTCAGGGCTCGGTTCCCGACCAGACGGTAACTATGAATTCAATGTAAGCCTTCGGGATTACGACGACGTGAAATTTGCAACAGATGAGTTTGAGAAACTTTGGGCTCAATCTCACCCGATCCTGAAAGGCGAAGCGGAAGAACTCCGCAACAAGTCATATCTCTCCGATTCATTTTCCCCTTACCAGATATACATCAGAATGCTGATAGAGTATTTCGGGAAGCGGGTAGACTATGACCCATACAACATTGACTTGCTGCTTCCGGATAAGTTCAAGCGACTCAAGTACCAAAGCGACGCTGCAAATCAAGGCTTTGCCATGATGATGAAGCACAATGGCTTCATTCTGGCGGATGTCGTCGGTCTTGGAAAAACCATCGTCGCTCTCCTTG
>JBGPGQ010000032.1:0-17044 GCA_041483995.1 Bacteroidota bacterium | reverse complement strand
GTCTGACCTGTGCTCGTTTCATAGACGTTCGTGATGCGCACTGCGATGCAACGGGGCATACGCCGCAGCAGGGCACCCGCGCGGTGCAAATAGTAGCGCCGAGGTCCATTAGGGCCTGGTTCCATTCATACGCTTGTTTGTACGGGAGAATGGCAGTAGCAGCCTCCCAAATCTCCTGTTCCGGTCGCATCTCGCCGGTCGATCGCGCTTTCCAGAAGAGTCTTGAGAATAGGCGCCGCACATTGACATCTACTACTGGAGCACGCACACCAAAAGCAGACGAGAGAATTGCATTTGCCGTGTATTTGCCAACACCGGGCAACAAGAGAAGAGAGTCAATGTCCCTTGGAAGCCGGCCCCCGTATTTTTGCGTAACAACTTTTGCGAGTTTGTGTAATCGCACCGCCCTATTGTTGTATCCCATACCACGCCAGGCAACAACAACATCGCGTTGGCGCGCACCTGCGAGCGAGCGAAGAGTCGGAAATTGGCGTAAGAATTCAGGGTACTTGACAAGCACACGACTTACTTGTGTTTGCTGAAGCATAACCTCCGAAACAAGGATGCGGTAGGGGTTGCTGATTTGACGCCAGGGGAGACTGCGGCCATGACGTGCATACCATGCGAGAATTGACTTAATGACTTTTGGCTTCTTGCGATTTTTGTACATGATGAACGAGAAGTTCTACAGCAGCTCTGTTTCCCTCTAATATATCCATTCCGAGCAGAGAGGCTGGCGTAGTCCACTGAATCTGCTCAAATGCGTTGTTGACAAGCGTACCATTAAATGAACTGACCAAAAAATAGGTGACGTCGAACGCTCCATCTCTATGATTTCCTGTTTGGCTTTCAGGATACACCCACTCTTGCCGAAAGAATTCCCGATCAACGACGGCTTCAATCGCGAGTTCCTCCTGCAATTCCCTCACAAGTGCCTGCCGGGCGGATTCGCCGGCTTCAACTTTGCCGCCCGGGAATTCCCACTTCAGAGCGTATCGCGCATCGCGCTTGCGCTGGCAGGCGAGCACATCACCATTTTTCACAATGATTCCCACGGCAACGTGTTTCATGCGCCAAAGATACGGAAAAACCGGGAAGATTCCCAAGAAGCCGCGGCCGGTCGTAGTGACCTAGTAAGCGAAACCAGTCGGAGGAGATGCTTTCTCTATCTCTGGAAAACTCCTCAATTCTTTTAGCGTTTTCTTTGCCGGCACGGCTTTCGGAAACCTTATTTGGATGTACTTGCGGAGATTGGGAACCTTCACAACCTTCCCTTGTGGGTTCACGACAAGTGTATCTCCCCATTGTCTACTTGACAACGCCACCAGGCGAACACCTTTTCCATATTTGTTCAGATAAGATCGCAAGTGGTTGTACTCAGGTTTAATGGCACTCACTGATGCAGATGTTTCGTTCGGACCCAAATTCACAACATCTACACGAAATATCACGTCGATGCGTGTAACATATTTCTCACCATTGATCCAAGAAGTGGATTTTTGCCCCCATGACATTTGCCAACAGGAACAGGTCACAAGTACAATTAGGATGAATCTTAGCATCTTACCACCCGAGTATCCATGCAAACATGAGCGGTGCCACGATGGTCGCGTCACTTTCTATGACGAACCTTGGAGTATCCACACCCAACTTACCCCAGGTTATTTTCTCGTTGGGGACTGCGCCGCTGTATGAGCCGTATGAAGTGGTTGAGTCGCTGATCTGGCAAAAGTAGGACCATAGCGGAACATCATGCCACTCCAAGTCCTGATACATCATAGGGACAACGCAGATGGGGAAATCCCCGGCAATCCCTCCGCCAATCTGGAAAAAGCCAACGCCCTTACCGCTGGAATTCTTCTTGTACCAGTCGGCGAGCCACACCATATATTCGATGCCACCCTTCGTGGTGGCGGGCTTCAATTCTCCTTTGATACAATACGAAGCAAAGATATTTCCCATGGTGGAATCCTCCCATCCGGGTACCACGATTGGAATATTCTTCTTCGCGGCAGCAAGCATCCAGCTGTTGTTCGGATCAATTTCATAATACTGTTCCAGTTCTCCGCCCAGAAGCAGTTTGTACATGAACTCGTGAGGGAAAAATCGTTTCCCACTGCTGTCAGCTTCTTTCCACAGTTTGAAGATGTGCTTCTGCAAACGACGGAATGCCTCTTCTTCTGGAATGCATGTATCCGTCACTCGGTTGAAATGATGATCCAGCAAATCCTGTTCTTCCTGCGGCGAGAGCTGGCGGTAGTGCGGCACACGTTTGTAGTGAGAGTGTGCCACAAGATTCATGAGGTCTTCTTCAAGGTTGGCACCTGTGCATGTAATGATCTGTACTTTGTCCTGGCGGATCATCTCGGCGAGCGAAATGCCGAGTTCGGCGGTCGACATCGCACCGGCCAGCGTAATCATCATTTTGCCCCCGGCGGTCATGTGTGCTTCATACGCTCTCGAGGCATCTACCAATGTGGCCGAATTAAAATGCAGATAGTGTTTGGCGATGAACTGTGAGATTGGTCCTTTGTTCATGGGCTGTTGTTTTTCCCTGCGCTGTGAAAGTATGAATGAAAGGATTCTTTCATAGAAAAAGGCTCCCATTGGAAGCCCTTTCATTTGCGTTATGCTCTATATCTTCTCGTCCATTCTTGGGGAATCGTTTCAGTAAATCCGTCGACGTTGCACTTAGTCTTTCTTTGTTGAAGCCTTATGTTTGAGTGTGGATTTTTTTTGTACTCCTTTTGTGCTGATGCTCGTCTTCTTTACAGAATAACCGGACTTTTGTGCATTGTGAGCGGCGCTCTGTGCTTGCTGGCGACGTGCTTTTGTGTTGTCGGTTTCCTTGTTGATTTCATCAACCTGTTGCCAGCTCTTTTGCTGGGCGGACTCCATTGCCTTTGTTTTCTCGTCAAGTTTCGTGCTTGCCTGAGATAATGCCTTGTGTGAGGTAACCAGGAAAAAGACGGCCAACGAACCACAGAAGATACATAATCGAAACATACACCCTCCGCATTATGTGAATGACAGGCTAAAATTACAACATCGGGAGGGAATATGCAATTCACGGAACATAAATGTGAACCGTCTTGCTAAGAGGAGGCCCTTGCATAGTCTACGAACGAAAACTCTTCATGGTCTTCCCTTGTGAGCAAGTTGAATCTGGTTCCAATTAAATGTTCGTATGGCGGAAAGAATGTGTCTCCAGCAATATCTTCCCTATGAACAAGAGTCAAATAAAGTTCATCTGCCTGTTCGAGTAACTGTCGGTACACCTGTCCCCCACCAATGATAAACACTTTTTCCTGATTGGCAAGAGCTTTGAGGGCTTCGGGTATCGACGGATATGTTTCAACGGCTGGGATGGGTGTTGAGCTGAGGACAACATTTCTTCTGTTTGGTAGCGACCTGCCAAGTGACTCAAAGGTCTTTCTGCCCATTAAGAGCGAGTGGCCGGTTGTTAGCCTCTTGAAGCGTTTCAGGTCCTCGGAGATGTGCCATGGCAGTTTCCCGTCCTTGCCGATGACCCTGTTCTTTCCGATAGCAGCGATGATGGCGAGTTTCATTCCAATTTATACTGCGACCTCAAACTTAATCGGCTCAAAGTACTCATAGCCGATGAGTGTGAAGTCTTCGAACTGTAGCTCGTCGATTGATTTGCGCGCAATTTCCAGCCGCGGCAAAGGTTTTGGGGCGCGTCTGAGTTGTTCTTTCAATCCGTCGATGTGGTTGACGTAGATGTGTGCGTCGATGATGGTATGACTGAAGAACCCGAGCTCAAAGCCAGTTTCCTGCGCGAGTATTTGCGTGAGCAGTGCATACGCTGCAAGGTTGAAGGGAATGCCAAGCGCGATGTCACCAGATCGCTGCGTGAGATGGCAGTTGAGTTTGTTGCCCTGGACATTGAATGCGAATGTGTAATGGCACGGGGGCAATTTGCTGCTCAAAGCATTTCCCGGCTCCCACGCCGTCACCACCATCCGGCGGGAGTTTGGGTCCGTTTTAAGCAATTCGATTACTCTGCCGATTTGATCCACTTCAGCAACCTCATACTTTCCAGTTGCAGGATTGATCTGCGCGCTCGGGAATCTTCTCCAGTAGCGACCGTAGGCGGTTTCCAGGTTACCGTTCTCATCGGCCCAGGCATCCCAGATTTTTGTATGCTTTTGGAGGTTTCTGATGTGGTCTTCACCTGAAAGGTACCAGAGCACCTCCCGAAGCATCGAGTTGAAATGCACTTTCTTCGTGGTGAGCAGAGGGTACCCTTTGTTAAGATCAACCACGTAATGCTCGGCAAAACAAGAGATCGTATCCACACCGGTTCGGTTTTTCTTATGGATGCCGTTGGTCAACACCCGCTCAGCTAGATCAAGGTACTCACGCATGGATTGCCAGTTAGATGATTGTGGGTGATGGGAACCTATACGAAAAGTACGCAGAGGTAGACAAAAATGCAATTGACTCTTCGCCTTCCAGAGAGTATCTTAAAGATGTAGCGCCGTTCTCTGATACTCAGTACCGTATTCAGGTGTCCGTGAGCGGCCCTTTCGTTTTCTGCGTCATTGCCTCTTGTACCCCCCGGGTTGTTTCTCGAACACTCCTGTTTTGCAATACAACGTGGTCTACATTGCGCCGTACATTTTCCGTTCGCGAGAATGAAGCGAACAGAGGACCAATAGTGATGGCAATGCTATTTCATGAAGAGCGTACAACTCTTGTCACTACACCGCAACACCCTTTGGCTCAACCTGCCGAAGGGCCGAGTCGGGTCCCGCTTGCCAGCAAGCCTGGTCGGCTTGAATCTGTTGATTTGCTGCGTGGCCTTGTCATGGTCATCATGGCACTGGATCATGCGCGCCACTACTTCACAATCGTTAGGTTCAGCCCGGTCAATCTTGATGAAACTACCGTTGCTCATTTCTTTACGCGTTGGCTGACGCATGTCTGCGCACCAGCGTTTGTGTTCCTGGCGGGGACGGGGGCGTTTTTATTCCGCACACGTGGCAAGACGAAAGGTGAACTTGCATGGTTTCTGTTTTCGCGGGGTATCTGGTTGGTCTTTCTCGAGCTGACGGTGATGCGAATGGGGTGGCAGTTCAGCTTTGACTATTCATACGCAGTAGGTCAGACTATCTGGGCTATTGGTTGGTCAATGGTTGTTCTGTCAATTCTCGTGTTTCTTCCCGTCTCTATCATGACAGTGTTTGGTATTGTTATGATTGCAGTGCATAATGCCTTTGATGGCATCCGGCCGAAGATGCTTGGTGACTATAGCTGGCTGTGGAAAATTCTCCATAGCGGAGGGCGCATTCAGGTTTTCGACAACTACACCTTGAGCGCAATGTATCCATTGATTCCATGGATCGGAGTGATGGCAGCCGGGTTTGGTTTTGGCCTTATCATGAAGCTCGAGGAACACCGACGGAGGAAAATTCTCTGGTTATTAGGAGGTGGTGTAACGGCAATGTTCATCCTTCTACGATGGTTGAATATTTATGGCGACCCACACCAATGGACGATACATGAAAGCCTGGCATTCACCGTCATGGATTTTCTAAATTGTGACAAATACCCCCCGTCGCTTCTTTTCCTGATGATGACACTTGGCCCGGCTATAGCATCACTTGCACTTTTTGAGCGGATGGGTGGCCGGTTTGCGCGTTTCTTCATTGTTTTTGGTCGAGTGCCGTTATTTTTCTATGTCCTGCATATCTTCCTGATCCACGCGCTTGCAGTTCTTGCAGCATATGCAACTCTTGGTGGCCCGGCAAGCCTTGTTGGTGGCGTGAAACCAGTGGAGTTACCGGAAGGATATGGTTTCGGTTTGCCGGTGGTATATCTCGTCTGGATGGGAATATCTCTGGCACTTTATCCGGCGTGCCGTTGGTATGCCGATGTCAAACGCCGGAACAAGAGCGCCTTGTTCAGTTATTTGTAGGAATCGAGCCGGATGTCAGCCACAGTGGATTTCCCAACGGGCCGACACAATGGGTATTGATTCTTGGCTCCCGGGCGCGTATCTTGTCTTTGTAAAGCCGTTCTCTGATACCATAAAACCTTGTACTCGGGTGTCGGTGAGCGGCTCTATTTTTTGCATCCGCTGCGTTCTTCTCTCCACACATTCTTCGAGTTTCTCTACTGACGATCCAATCCTGCAAGGTGTAGTCAGACAATTCCTCTGGTGACTAACTCATGTTTCAATCCACGGGATTCCGCATGGAAGCAACCAGGAAGGGGGTCCGAATCAAGGTTTCTCCTCCTTCAAAAACGAATATGGAAACAAGACGGCAAGCTCGGAAAACACGATGCCAAACTTTGATAACTATACCAATATCCGCGGCCATATGAAGATACTCCGAGCCAATGTAAGTTTAGCAGGAACCTTCATTCTTCTATTCCTCCCACAGATTGTATCAGCAGGAGGTGGACTTAGTCTTTTGAGGCTCGACATTGGTATGTCCTCGGTGTACGACAATAACATTCTCAGATACTCGGACAAATATATCGCGCGGTTTGACAACCGCGAGGATGAAGGACGCTTTCACATCAATACCCGTGATGATCTCATACTTGTGAGTTCGGTGAGAGCAAGTGCTACCATGAAGCTGTTTGGTTCGCTGAACACGACGGGAACCGTCGATGTTCGCCGCCGGACCTACACTCACAATACAATCAAGGACTGGTCATCCTTTGGGATGAGCTTGCGGCAGGATCTGATACGACAGCTCGCTGTGCAAATCGGGTACAACTACATTCCAAGTTTCTATATCCGCCACTATCGCGACGACGATTGGATCTCCCAATACGGCTACACTCCCATTACGTTTCAACCGTATGGGTTTAGGAAGGATGAGGTGAGTGGATCGGTGCAGTATGCTGTCTTCGCTTCGACGAGGGTGAGAGCGCTCTTCTCCTACATGCGCTATTTCTATAACGAGCATTTCACGGAGTATGATTGCAGGAACACCGCTTTCGGCGGTGAAGTTTATCAAACGATTCACAAGACGCTCAAGATCAAAGGCGTGTACGAATACACGACTTCAAGGGGGGACGGTACTCCAGACATGAATCCTTCATACGATGAAGATAACTATGTTCTTGGCGCGGAATACCAACTTCCCCGCGTCTTCGGTCGCACGAACGCTATTGAAGTGGAAGGAGAGTATGCACGACGTTGTTATACAACACACCATTTCCTTGCGATTGATGTCAATCATGCCGGTCGGCGGGACTATGATTATCGATTTTCGGCCACATATGGTCTTGAATTGTTGGACAATCTGGACCTTGCTTTGAAATATGCATGGCATCGACGCGATGTGAAGACTTCGGCGGCCGAGAACGCTGAGTATTTGTCCGACGAGAAGGATTATCGTCAGTATGAACTCGGCCTGGAAGCCAGATATGTGTTGAATTTTCTTACCTCTCAGGACTCTGAATCGGAAAGGAGTAAGTAATGTTGAAGAGACTACTCTCGATAGCCTGCTGCATGTTCCTTCTCAGTTGTGCCAAGCCGACTGATCCGGAATCGCTAACCCCATCTTCCGGGGGCTACAGCATAGTTGCAAGGCTGGTCATGCCCGGCAGCGCGCAAGACGTCGAGGTGCAGGACACGCTTGCCTATGTAGCTCAGGGCGAGGGTGGGTTGGCGATTGTCAGTATTGCTGACCGGACAAGGCCAAGTCTCCTTTCTGTCTGTCAGGAAGGAGTGCGGGGGTATTCATACAAGTTAGCCCTCAACGACTCGATTGCATACCTTGCAGCCGGTGGATTCGGCATCAACACTATAAGTGTCAGCAACCCTTGCCTTCCGGTTTTTGTGCAGCATTTTAGTGGTCAAGGAACCAGCGTTGTAGATCTCGAGATTTTTGGGACATGGCTGGTCGAGGCCAAGGGGGAAGATGGAATGCGATTCGCGGACCTTTCCGCCGGCCCAGCAGGCTATGTGTATTACAGGGGCGTTCTTGAACCCCCGGGGTTTGCTCGTGGCATGACAATAACGGTCGATAGCAGTTTGCTTGTCGCGTGTGGCGAGATGGGGCTTGCGATCTATGACCTTCGCGATATCGGCCGAGTCGACGGCTATTATACCGAAGCTACCGGATACTATGCGTGGATAGACTTGCCGGGATACGCAGTTGATGTGGTGACTATGGGAAATCAACCGATCGCGTACCTCGCGTGTGGAACGTCGGGGGTTCAGGTTGTGGACTTCTCGGACACAAGCAACGTCCGGGTTGTCGGCAGTTACGCAACCGGAGGATATGCAAAGGAGGTAGTCTACAAGAATGGGCGTCTCTACGTAACAACAGAGTTAAGAGGTCTGCAGATTCTATCGATGGAGAATCCTGCTGCGCCTCGATTGGTTGGTACAATCGATACGGAGTACGCATTGGGACTGGCTGTGGATGAACGGCACGTGTACGTGGCAGATCAAGTCGAAGGTCTCATTGTTATTGCGATTCCTCCTTACTAAGGGAGGAGAGTTCTGTGAAGCGATGGCTTGGGTCATCGGTGCCATTCATGGAGACGGCAGATTGCTGAATAATCAAATAATAAGCCTTAAGAACTCAAATCAAACAAGAGGTGAGTCATGTTGAACATGTTCAGCTATCTTGGATTGTTGGTTGCGCTGCTTCCAATGACGGGTCGGAGCGAATGGGTATCGCTGAAGAACGGTGCACCCCAGCCAGTAGCACCCGTTGTGACGCTGCTTCAAGATGATCAGAGCGAAACGGTGTTGAAGATTGAGGTATCGGGGTTTGCTGTGAATGAGTTCGTGACGGATGGCAAGTCATACCAATCGATCGATCTCCTTACGGATATTGTGACCCGTCAGGAAGGGAGTCCGGAGGTGCCATACATCGCGAAGATGCTGGCAATCCCTGACCGTGGAGGAGTGACCGCGGAAATAGTTGAGATGGGAGAAACGCAGAGGTTCACCGGCTATACACTCCCGCCAGCGAGGCCAAGTTGGAAGGAAGGGGCGCCAATGCCCAGGTATGTAAAAAATGAAGTTGCGTACCGGTCGGGGGTGGCCTATCCGGAAACATTTGTGAGAGTGGAAGAGCCGGTGGTGTTCCGCGATTTCCGGATTGCGCGTGTGGCGATCAATCCGATCCGGTACATTCCGGAGACAAAGGAAATACAAGTAGTATCATCGATCACAGTGCGCGTGAGGTATGGAGGGGGAAACGGGAACAACCCAAAAACAAGAATGAAACGGGCAATACCACCGTCCTTCGGAACCTTGTATCGGAGTTCGCTCATCAACTATCAGAGTGTGCTCAACAGAGAGTTTGATGGACTCGAAAATGGTCGAGAGGTCTTGTTGTGCATTGTGCCGGACACATTTGCGACAACATTCAAGCCATACGCGGACTGGAAACACAAGACGGGGACATATGTGAAGGTAACGAAGTTCAGCGAGATCGGTGCGAATAGCACAAACCCGGATATCATAAAAAATTATGTGGGGCAGTGTTACCACAACTGGCAGTACCCGCCAACCTATGTTCTGCTTGTCGGTGACTATGGCCAAGTGCCCAAGAAGCCCGCTGACGGGGAGACGTTTGCCAACGAAGACTACTTTGTCGAGATCGATGGGAGCGATGTCTTTCCCGAAATGTTCATCGGGAGATTTACCCAAGATCTTAACAGTACCTATGGCTTGCAAACGATTATCAACAAGCTGATCAAGTATGAGCGAACCCCCTACCGCGCAAATCAGGATTGGTTCAAACATGCAGTTCTGTGCTCCAATCTCGTGGATCCTACCCAAGCAGACACAAAACGCTGGGTATCGGGGGTCATGAGAGGAGATGGCGGGTTCGTGGCGGATACCTTGCTCAACCTTGTTGGTCAACCCTGTGCACACAGTCTCACTGAAGTGATAACAGCAATTAACAGCGGCCGGGCTTTCCTCAACTACCGAGGCGAAGGAGACTACGGAGGATGGTGGGCTTCCTGTTATTATTTTAGAACAAGCGATGTGTCGAGTGTGAATAACGGCGAGATGCTGACGTTTGTGACCAGCATCGGATGTGGTGTTGCGATGTTCGATTACAGCGGTGGAAATAGTTTCGGTGAACAATGGATGGAGCTTGGCCAGCCGACGGCTTCCCGCGGCGCCTGCGCATTTGTTGGCCCGACGTGGGGGAATACCCACGCGATATACAACAACGAAATCGACAAAGGCCTTTACGTGGCGTTGCTTCAGGAGGGTATGGAAACACCGGGACAGACCCTGTTGCGCGGCAAAATCCGGATGTATAACGTCTATGGTGGGGCAGACCCCCAGGTCTTGTGGCATTTCAGGACGTACACGGTGCTCGGCGATCCGAGCATACACGTTTGGAAGGATATTCCCAAAAAGGTGAATGTTACTTACACCCCTCAAGTTTCCATTGGTTACAATCAAGTTCAGGTCACAGTTCTTGACTCGGCGACCCACGCGCCCGTGAGTGGTGCCCAGGTTTGCATTGCAGGAGATAGCGTATATGTCGCCGGTACGACGGATGCCGCCGGTCTGGCGGTCATACCAATTACGCCACCCACAACCGACACGCTGACGCTTGTTGTTCGTGGTGTACGGGTAGTGCCCGCTGAAGGAACGATCGTCGTGGTCTCTGATCAAGAACACATAGCACCTCTTGGTGATCCAACAGTGACGGATCTTGATGGAAACGTTGATGGCAAGGTCAACCCGAATGAACATATTCAGGTTTCGTATGTTCTGAAGAACTGGGGCACCCAGGCATCGACGAACGTTCAGGCAACACTTTCCGCTCCAGACACGACTTACGAGGCGATCGTAAATGAGGGACCGGTCTCATACGGAACCCTTCCCCCGAACGGATCTGGTTCTGGCACTGGAACAGCGCTTCAATTCTATGTGAAGACTACAACTCCTGTTGGATTCATGCTTCCGCTTCAATTGAATGTCACGAGTTCATCCCGTTCATGGAGTTATTTGACCTATCACGAAGTAGTTGGATGCAACCTGCAATATGTTGCTGCGGTCATCAACGATCTGGGATCACCCCAGAGTAACGGCAGGCTTGATCCGGGCGAGACTGCAATCATGTACCTGACCATCACCAATGACGGCCAGGATGTGGCTCCTAACGTCGTGGGCATTCTCCGCAGTGCTGGTCCATATATTACTATTCTTGATTCAGTGGGTGGTTTCGGGACTCTTGGCATTGGAGGGAGTTCGACGAATACGAGCAACTACTTTGTGGTAACCGCCGCAGACTCGTGCCCTGTTGGCTCATCACCTGTGTTCACTGTATTGTTAAGCACCGAGAATGGAAACTATGCATATTCGGTTGAACGGAATCTCTCGATTACTGTAGGACTTCCCAGCGGAACAGATCCCACCGGCCCCGACAGCTATGGCTACTATGCGTATTCAACAGATGATAGCCTCTACGAACAGGCACCGAAATTCAATTGGGTTGAGATCAGAAGCGTAGGGACGCGGGTCCCATATGTTTCGCCAGGTGACTTTACAGCCACGGCAAGCCTCCCATTTACGTTCAAGTACTATGGAAGGAACTACACAAGCCTGCGGGTGAGCAGCGATGGGTGGATGGCGTTCGGTTCTGGAACCCAGCAATCCTACACCAACTACCCGCTTCCGAACAACGATAATGTGACCAACATGGTCGGGCTATTTTGGGATGACTTGTTTGAAGGCAGCAGCAACCAGACCAGCAAACTGCTTTATTACAGTGATGTTGCAAACCATGCATTCATCGTTGAATGGGATTCGGTAGGTCATTACAGCGGCACGACGCTGCGGGAGACCTTTCAAGCCATCTTGCTCGATCCGACATATTACCCGACGCCGACCGGAGACGGAGAGATCATTTTCCAATACCGGATTGTGGGTCAGGAGCTGGGATGCACTGTAGGCATTGAAGATAGTACACAGACAATCGGTACACAGTATCTGTTCAACGCTTCGTACGCTCAAACAGCGACCAACATTCGGGATCAAGTTGCCATCAAATTTACAACGCAGCCTCCCACTGTCGGCTCGACAAACATGACCGTCTCTGTCCTGATCCAGGCGGGATGGAACCTCATCTCCAATCCGGTCTCACAACCAGACAGTGCTAACACTGTGAGACAGCTCTTCCCACATTCGTTTTTTGAATATGTGTTTGGGTTTGACCGGACGACGGGATACACTGAAACCACTGTCATTCCAAATGGTCGAGGATACTGGGGAAAATTCCCTGGCGGTGAGTTGAATTCCATTACAGGGGTCCGAATACTAAGTGACACGGTTTCTGTGAGTGCAGGTTGGAACATTATCGGCTCCATATCGGAGTTTGTTGATACTTCTTCGATTGTCACAATACCGCCCGGGCTGCGGACTTCGCAGTTCTATGGTTTTTCTGGAGGTTATCAACCCGTTAGCTTCCTGCAACCGGGGCACGCATACTGGGTGAAATCGAATGCTGATGGAGCTTTTGTGCTTGCAAGCTCATCAGCGCTGAAACCTCCCGTGCCGCTCCCGAACGGTGGTCGCGCTGCTGTTTGTAATACGCTTAGCATCAGTGATGCTCGAGGAGGGAAACAGGAGCTCTTTTTTATGAGAGGTTCTTCCGATGCCCTGCCTGCTGAACTTTATGACATGCCACCGCTACCACCCACCGGAGTGTTCGATGTTCGTTTTACTTCCAATCGAATGCTCGAGATTGCCAGCGGTGACTCGGTTCGAGAAATCCCTGTTTCTGTGACATCGGCCGTGTATCCTCTGAGGATCAGGTGGGATATTAAGGATGAAGGGTCATCGTGCGTCTTGAGAATTGGTACCAGGGAGGTGAGCCTCTTCGCTCAGGGATCTATCGTCATTGGAAACGGCGGCGACGCGATCGTGTTGAAGATTGCCCGAGGATTGGGCATTCCAGCGGAATTTGCTCTTGAACAGAACTATCCGAACCCTTTTAATCCCGAAACGGTTATCAAGTATGCGTTGCCAGTCGAGAGCAGTGTCTCATTGAGGGTTTTCAATGTTCTTGGGCAGGAAGTCTGCACGCTTGTTGATGAAATACAATCCGCGGGATACCGATCGGTTCAATGGGATTCGAGGGCGAACAGTGGGACTCAGGTTGCTACTGGTGTGTACTTCACGCGCTTAGATGTGAAAGGTGCAAATGGTGCCGTGTTCTCCGGTGTACGCAAAATGCTTCTTATGAAATAGAGGTGAATTCAGGTCCGGCCTAAGTTGGGGCCGATGAAAGTTCGATCACATTTCCGGTAACAAAGGCGGCCTCTTCCGAGCAAAGGAACCGTACCACTTCTGCCGCGTCTTGCGGAAGAGCATTGGTCCGCCGTTTCCAGTTCCCAGAGTGCTTTGCCGCATCAACCGCTTGCTTCAAGGTCAGCCGCGGCGTGTGGCCGGGTGCGACAACATTACAGGTAATGCCATTGTCAATTTCATGGGTTGCAAGCGACCGGAGAAGAGAATTCCTTGCCGATTTTCCGAGGAGATAGTCATAGGGCGGTCCGCTCATGTGTTCCACGTTTGCCATACTCACTGTGATGATTCTTCCGAAGTGCGCTTCCCGCATATGTGGGAGCGCGTGCTTGATGCAATAGAAAAGGCCGTCAATTTCAGCCTTGATTACAGAACGCCAGTGTTCCTGATCTATTTCCGTTATGTCTTTCATCTCATACCCGCCGCCTGAGTTGCAAATCAGGAAATCGAGCCTGCCATACAGCGTTATGATGCCCTCGATCATCGTCTGTACTTCGTCTTCTTCTCGTGTGTCGGCTTTAAAGGAGTAGCCTTTGCCGCCGAGCGCGCGGACTTCCTCAAGTACTTTTTCCGCTGCCAGTATATTATTGGGATGTCCTGTGCCATAATTGAGGACGACTTTTGCGCCCTCGTGTGCGAGTGTAAATGCAATACTGCGACCCATTCCTTCGCCTGTGCTGCCGGTGACGAGAGCGACCTTATCTCTAAAAAGTTGCATTATTTACTTTCATTTATGAACCGTTTCTCATAATAATTGCCAGCTAATGTATCATTTAGGCCTTGGATAATCAAGAAAACCATGAACGCAATTGATGATTCTGCGTAACAAAACAGCAGATTTTGTCGTAGTTTATATGTACCAATAACTACACATGACGTGTCTTTATCGAATCGGCAAATATTCGAATTACCGGAATGATCAAAAGAATTACATGCGTTATTTTTTTTATGTACTCAACAGCGCATCTCTCCATGGCAGGAGGGAAGGCAGTTGTATCACTCAAGGATTTTAGCCAAGTGGAGCTGAAAACCGCGGGGTTTGACCTTTCAGAGACGACGGCGTTTACAGTGAAAGCGCTTGGCGGCGGTGGTGACTATGGATGGTCGTACAAAAGTGACCAGCTTTTTGCATACGGGTGGATTATTGATGCCGATACAAGAGAGGTTGTGTGGAAAATGGATGTTGACAACACAAGTCATTCCGGCGATGATCGGGAATTTGACGGTACAGTGACGCTGCAACCGGGAAGTTACGAAGTATATTTCACGGCGTACTCGTTCGCGTATCACACTACCTTTACACACATCAATGTTAACATCGATCATCGGGACAAACCCCTGTTTGGTGAATATTCAAAGGGCGATAAAGACATTCTCAAGTTTTTCAAAGATTGGTGGTCGGATGATATTGCAAAGGATTGGGAGAAGAGATGCCGGAATTGGGGTATTGAGCTCACTGTTGATGGTTCAAAAACAGGATTGATCAAAACGTTCACTCCGCCAAAACAACGGTCTGATGTGCTTCTGAAAGCTGTCGGCCTTGGCGAGCGTGAGCTTGTTCGACGCGGTTTTTCTGTTGCAACTCCCATGCAGGTGAAAATATACGCGCTCGGTGAAATAGGGAATGATGGGAGTTTTGCAGATTATGGCTGGATTGTTAACGCTGACAATCGCTCCCGAATATGGGAGATGCAAAAGAGCAACGTCTCTTCTGCGGGAGGAGCAAAAAAGAATATCAAGTTTTCAGATGAGGTTGACCTTCCGAAAGGGGAGTACGTGTTGTATTACATCTCCGATGATAGTCACTCTGCAGAAGACTGGAATGCCGCACCTCCTGATGACCCGCTGAACTGGGGCGTCACCCTCATATCATCGGACGAGAAAAGCCGAAAGAACTTCAAAACAACACAGTACACTGAATTACAAAATGTGATTGTCAGTCTTACAAAGATGAGGAACAACGAGAACAGATCGGCGGGTTTTACACTCAGGAGCGAGAGTAAACTTCGTATCTATGCCTTCGGAGAGCGGGGCAACTCACGGCGGCTTATGGCTGACTACGGCACAGTGACTGATGCGAGAACGCGGAACAAGGTATGGACAATGGACGTTGATCGAACTTACCACGGAGGTGGCGATGCCCAGAATCGCTATGTCGACGAGATCATCACTCTTTCCAAAGGAAGTTACATTGTAACCTACACTACTGATGATTCTCATGGATATGATGATTGGAACAAAGCACCGCCCTTTGACCCGGAGAACTATGGAATTACCGTCATGGGTGCAGGAGAAAATTTCAATGCTGATGTCGTCGGGAAATACGTCGAGCAGCGCGAAAGAAATCTCATTGCCCAGATAGTAAAGGTCGGGGATGATGCAAACAGGGAAGAACGTTTCAAGCTCGATCGAACGACACGTATTCGAGTGTATGCGCTGGGTGAAGGACAAAACCGTGAGATGTATGACTACGGATGGATCGAAGACGTCAAGACGGGAAACGTTGTGTGGGAAATGACATACTCGATGACGTTCCATGCTGGCGGCGGCCGTAAGAACCGAATGGTAAACACAACGATCTTGCTGGACAAAGGTGAATACAAACTCCACTATATGAGTGACGGATCGCATTCCTATGGCGACTGGAATGTTGATCCGCCTGAGGATCAACAATATTGGGGTATCACCCTATACAAAGATGATGGATTAGAACTCCCTTCTGCACCGGTTGCTCCAGACATTCCGCACTAGCTTGTCCCTTTATTCGCTCAATAGACCGACACCCTTTCTGAGTTGCTGGATTTCTGTTGGAGTGAGGCTTCGGCTTTGTCCTGGTATGAGTCCATCGATCGAAAGCGAACCAATTTTCTGGCGAACAAGCCGAAGCGTCGGGTGTCCGATTGCAGCTGTCATTTTTCGTACTTGCCGGTTTCGCCCTTCAAACAATGTTATTTCCAACCATGCCTCCGAAACATTTTTCCGAAATCTGATGGGGACAGACCTTGGCGGTAGATTGGGTTCACGCTCCAGCAGTGTTGCTTGAGCCGGTTTGGTTCTTTTTCCCTCTATCGTGAGACCGTCGCGGAGTTTCTGCAAAGAGCTTTCAACAGGAATTCTTTCTACTTGAACAAGATACGTGCGTGAGTGCTTGAATTCCGGGTTGGTGAGCCGGTACTGTACCCGGCTATCATTTGTCAGCAACAGCAGTCCTTCACTGTCTGCATCAAGTCTTCCTGCCGGATACACGTCCTTTGGGAAAGGCCCGTATTCGCTCAGAGCCGGTTTTCCGTCTTTCGCCGTGAATTGTGACAAAACGCCAAACGGCTTAAAGAAGATGATGTAAGAGTTTTGGTTCATGTTTCAAAATACAATGATGTCCTTGAAGTAGCAACCGACCCAAGTCTCTATTGACTTTGCAACGATTGGTTTGTATCGTAAAAGCACGTATTCTCAAAAATATCCAGGGCTTTTTTGTGGAGGCATGTATGAAGTTGGTGAGTTTTTGCTGTGTGGTGGCCGTTCTGTCGATCTTGCCGGCCGATGCTTTTTCCCAACCTGTGCAATTAGTTAATGCGTTCCCGAATTTGACATTCACCTATCCTGTTCTCGTGACACACGCAGGTGACGGCACGAATCGTGTTTTTGTCGTTCAGCAGAACGGGCTGATTAAGGTATTTCAAAATGACTCCGCAGTGACAAGTGCATCGGTCTTTCTGAACATTGCGAACAAGCTGAGTTCAACTGGTGGTGGCGGGGACGAACGCGGAT
>JBGPGQ010000031.1:0-17141 GCA_041483995.1 Bacteroidota bacterium | reverse complement strand
GAACTATGTTCCATTTGATCCTCGCGTGCCTGAGGTTATAACGTTGGTTGACGGTCTTGCAGCGGTTCAGCTCGGCGGTATTCTGACGATTCCTGCAAACGCAGGCGCCAACGACGAGACGGATTTCACGGGAACGTTTATTCTCTCAGCTTCATATACCGGCCTGTAAAAAATATCCTGTTCACAAGAAAGGGATTGTCCGAGTTTGCATTACGTATTCAACAGGGCAGTCCCTTTTGCATTTCTACTCCTAGCGAACGAGGTGAGAAGATCAGCGTACGGTTTTTCGGGCGAGTGCTTTCTTGAGTCTGTCCATATGCATCTTATTCATCTTAAAGCGTAGTGTGATAGTGTTACCCTCATATGTCTTTTCAAGGATTTCTGCCATGTCATGAATCTGTGAGATGACTTGATAGTCGTCCTGTCCAAACGACATTGTTTGTTCAACGATGTTCTGGTCAAGTATCTCGATGATCTTCTGTTCAAGCGATCCCACATTGATGCCGCGTGCGGCGGAGATACAGACAGCATTCTCGTACTTGTTGATCAGGTAGGCGATCTTTCCGCGGTCTTCATTCTTATCAATTTTGTTGAATACCATAACGGTTGTTTTCCCGTTGGCTCCAATTTCTTCGAGAGTGTCATTCACGACAGCGACCTGCTCTTCGAAAAGAGGATGGCTCATATCCACCACGTGCAAAAGGATATCGGCATCGGTGACTTCTTCCAGCGTGCTCTTGAAGGAAGCAACGAGAGTGTGCGGCAGTTTTCGGATAAAGCCCACGGTATCTGAAAGAAGGATCTTGTGTGTAGGAGAGAGGTTGACCAATCGGACCGTGGAGTCCAGTGTCGCAAAGAGCCTGTCTTCTACGAGGACGTCTGCCTTCGCGAACCAGTTGAGAAGCGTTGACTTTCCCGTGTTCGTGTAGCCCACCAATGCAACACGTGGAAATTTATCCCGACCCTTCCGCTGTTCAGCGCGCTCCCTGCTAATGTCTTTGAGTTTGGCGTTCAAGTGACTGATCTTCGCCCTGATGGCGCGACGATCTGTTTCGATCTGCGTTTCGCCGGGCCCTTTCGTGCCGATCCCACCGAACTGCTTGGAGAAATGGGTCCATTGTCGCGTCAGCCGTGGGAGCATGTACTGCAACTGAGCAAGTTCCACTTGTGTTTTTGCCTCGCTGGTTCGGGCCCGTGACGCGAAAATGTCAAGAATAATACCGCTTCGATCGATGATCTTGCATTGAATAAGACGTTCGAGGTTACGAATTTGAACGGAGGAGAGGTCGTCATCGAAGATGACGGCATTTATCTTTTTCTCTTCAACAAGCAATGCTAGTTCCTCAGCTTTGCCGCTTCCGATAAAAAACGCGGCGTCAATGTTTTGTCGCTCCTGAATCATCCGGTATTCCACGGTTGCACCCGCTGAATCGGCAAGCAGCGCAAGCTCATCGAGATATTCCTCCACCTGTATTCTGTGTTCGGACTTTCTAACGACTCCAACAAGAATAGCCCGCTCGCTCTTTGCCGTTTCAATAAGTTGCATAGTCGAAAGATTCTCTCATTGTTAGATGGATGATTTTTGCTCCCGACTGATTGCCATTTCCGCAAGGGCAAGAAGTATCGCAAGTACAATAAAGTATTTCCATAGCTCTACTCCGAACCGCGATTCGAGAATTGCAGCATTGATATTTGCCAATGAGTGCAATTGATTTATTTGTTCCGGTCGAAGCCCTACACTATTCCAGAAAGCCGAAAGCTCATCGTTGCGAGCGCGCCGAAGGTCAGACTCTGCGGGCGACACATTGACAGCGACTGCGTCCAGGAGTTCGCTCAAATTCTGACCCGGTGAATGGTCGGCGGCCACCTGCGCCAACTCATAAATTCCTGTTTCAGATGTGTTCGAAGACTCAAATAGTGCGGTGCCGAAGCTTGATCGAAACTGAGGCATGACCAACTCTTCGATTCCACCCGCTGATCGGAGAAGGTATTGATGTTTCTGCTCTGTATTCTTTATTCTGAGATTGAATTGTATCGGCTCGCCGACTATGTATGTGGAGGTGCGCTGATGTTCCACTGCGAGGTATACCGTGGAACGATGGAGAAGAGGGGCGAACACTCCCTTTACCGGAAAGTCAGACCATGAAAGATTCGCCCCCACGGAATACAGGAGAACGCGACCGTTGCCGCAGGCATACTCCGTCAGAAATCCCGAGCCATCCGAAAGGGCAATGATACTGTGTCCCTGTCCGATATTGGTGACGATCCTATTGGAGATTCGCGGTGATTCAACTTCCTTTTTCCTGCCGCTGGTTTGTTGTTCAAGAAGTCCTGTGAAGAGCGGATGAGCGTAATCCACTGTCCCAAATGTCAGAAAACCTGCAGATGGTGAGGCAGGCAAAGGTGTGCCGGGTAAGGAAGCAACCTGGGCTGGAGGTATTTTGAGGCGTGCAAAGAGAGTCTCATCATAGTTCTTAATGTCCGATTCTTTCCCAGGGAAGAGCATTAATCCGCCGCCCGCATTTACAAAATCTGCAATTCGTTCTGCTTCTGAGAAAGAGAAATCCTTCACTCCGCACAATATTAGAACATCGAATCTTGTAAGATCGGTTGCCGAAAGTTGGGGTCCAGCGATCTTGCGAACAGAAAAGAGCCCTGATGAGCTTGTGTCGTTTCCAGGTGTCAATGCAAGCGACAGCAGCCGAGTATCTTCTTGTGCAGCGCCTGCGAGAAGCACGTTGATGTTCTTTGGGACATCAAGAACAAAAAAACGTTTGTTGTCGATCTCCAGGGCATCGTCTTCAAGTTGAAGATATCCCTTGATGGTTCCTCTATGTTTTGGGACCACAACGAGGTCAACGGTCGTAGAACCATTTGCAGCAATATCAATCGATTGCTGAACGATGCGCGTTCCTTCAAGATACGCGCTAAGCAGTACGTTCTTCACCGGTAATTTCCCCCAATTGCCAACCCTGGCGCGCAGATTCACGGGTTTGTTCTCGACAATAATGGTTGACATGATATCGAGCGCGACAATCCCTGTATTATCCCGGGGTGGGGATTCGGAGTCGATAAGAAATATTCTTGTGTGAAGGCCAAACAGTTTAGTCGAATCGTTCCTGCTTTTTTCTCCGGCAAATTGTGTTGCCTGCCCGTCACCAATGAGATAGACCTCCTGATTGAAGTTCTTTGTTTCGGACAAAATCTTCGCTGCTGCGCCTACAGCGTCTCGATATGAAACTGTTTCCTCCGTGGTTGCAAGTTGTGCAAACATAGTGTTGAGCTCACCCGCTGAATGGGCGGCAGAGAACGTTTCGTTGTGTCGTATCTTTGAAAGTGGGATCAAGTATGTCTCGTCTCCCTCTTTCAAGAGCTCGAGAATCTGTGCAACAGTCGCCTTTGCCTGGGCGAAGAGGGTACCGCGTTCGTTTCGGATGGACATGCTTGGTGAATCATCAAGCAGAATGACTGTTGTGGTCTTTGCATGAGAACCAAGTGTTCCTGCGAAGGAACCCTTAAGGGCAGGACGCGAGAATGCAATGACCAACGAAATGATCAATAGAGTCCGTAACGCAAGCAGGATCCATTGACGGATTCGCACGCGTCGCATTTTTGTCTTTTGCAACTCCTTCAAGAACTGAAGCGAGCTGAATTCAACAGTCTTGAGTTTTCGAAGGTTCAGAAGGTGAATAATGATCGGTATTGCCGCTGCTACCAGGCCAATAAGAAGGAAAGGATTAAGAAAGGTCATGAACCCGGACTTGGTTACGCACTCATAGTATGTTTCGTTCAAGAAAAATTAGAACAAAAATTGACTGAAATGCAACCGAGGATGGCAGGATGGTATGCATCGATATCGTGAAGCTTGTGGCCCGGTTCTGTTCTATCATCATCTATGGACAACATATGAGAACGGGAGATAATCATCATTCGATCGTCCCACAACTCTTGATGATCATCGGTCGTGGAATTCCTCTTAGGGTTTCAGGCCTTGATTTTCCTTGCCAAAACCCATACCTTTTTTCACAAATTTCTCTACAGGTTAATATAGTTGATAAGATTTGGTAATAGTGTGTGCACAGTCTTCATGGCGCTTCTCGCGTATGCACCGCTCCCCGTTTTCTCCCAGATCGCCAGTATCCATCCTTCGTTTGATGAAACGCCGCATTCACAGAGGAGTTTCTATCCCTACAGAGTATTGAAGCGCCCCAAAGTTGCATTAATTCTCAGCGGCGGCGGTGCCCGAGGCGTAGCGCAAATTGGTGTTCTCAAAGCGTTTGAACGGCATAATATTCCAATTGATTTTATTGCGGCAACAAGTCTTGGTGCGGTTGTGGGTGGACTGTATGCTTCCGGTTATTCGGCTGCGGAACTGGAGAACCTTGCACTTACAACCAATTGGGAGGAACTGCTATCTCTTTCGGACCAGGCCAAGCGAACTGATTTATTTATCGACCAGAAGCTTGCTGATGATAGGAGCTTCCTTGCTGTCCGCTTTGATGGATTTGAACCTGTGATACCGGCTGCAATTTCAAGCGGACAACGCCTTACAAATTTCCTCAGTACGCAGGTACTCCAATCGCCGTACCATCCCGACCCGGCTTTTGATGACATGAAGATCCCCTTTCGTGCAGTGACTACGGATCTTATCTCCGGTAGACGCATAATCTTGAGCCAGGGATCACTTTCTGAGGCGCTTCGAGCCAGCGCGACCGTTCCGTTGTTGTTTGCACCAATGGAGAAAGATTCGATGCAACTGGTCGATGGAGGACTTATTGCAAATATTCCTGTTGATGTCGCAAAGAGCGAGGGATACGATATTATTATTGCAGTAAACTCAACCAGCGGCCTTCGTAATGGGGTTGAATTGGTTGCTCCATGGGAAACCGCAGACCAGATTATGGGCATCATGATGCAGTCTTCAAATGAGCAAGAATTGAAGAATGCAAGTGTTGTTATCACACCTGATATTGGCAGACACCTTTCTTCCGACTTTAGTGGTCTTGACACGTTGATTCTGGAGGGAGAAAAAGCAGCCGAGGATAAGATGCAGGAGATTGTCCGTTTGTACAAAAAACAATCCGGCGTGGAGAGCGAAAGCGTAGCCATCTACAAAAACCCTGTAGCAGAAGTGGGCGAAGACTCGCGCAAGAATATCCCCGATTCCTTGTGGCAGACAATACAGCGGGAAACACGATCAGGTGGGTTAACAATGTATCGGGTTCAGCAGTTGGTTTGTGATTTGTATGATGTAGGCAGTTTTAAGGACGCATATGCCGAGGTATTTACAGAGGGCGATCGAACGCGTATCGTGTATACAGTTGTCCCCAATCCCACGCTTAGGTCAGTGGAATTTGTCGGGTGCAGGCTTATTCCCCCTGAAAGTTTGCGCGTGGAATTCCTTCCGCTATTTGGAAAGCCCGTTAATCGTGAGACTGGCACGAACGTACTTGAGCACATCCTTCGTATGTATCGGGGAAAAGGGTATTCTCTTGCAAAGATAAAATCAATTTCATTTGATGAAGAGACCGGCAATTTACATATGGTCATCGACGAAGGGATTGTCAATACGATCACTGTACAAGGGATTGAACGCACACAAGATTATATCGTGTTGCGGGAGTTTCCCCTTAAACAGGGAGATGTGTTTGAAATTGGGAAAGCAGAGCAGGGGATCAGAAATATCAACAGTACAAAACTCTTTGAGTATGTGTACCTTGAAGTTTTGTACATGCTCCAACAGCCAAGGTTGACCATCAGGTTGAAGGAGCTGCCTTCGCAGCTCGTACGTCTCGGCATGCGGATAGATGACGAACGAAATCTTCAGGGTTCCATCGACATTCGAGATGAAAATTTTCATGGCACGGGTTCCGAACTCGGGTTCACGCTGGCTGGCGGCAACCGAAACATTGATATTAATCTTGAGTACAAAGCTCATCGGCTCTTTAACTCATATCTTACGTTTAATGCCAGCGGATTCTATTCTTTTCTGGACAGTTACCTGTACGGCGATGCGCCTCGCACTAAACTGAACCAATGGAGCAGGGAGCGCATAGGAGAATACAGGGACACTCGCTATGGAGGCAGGCTCGTGTTCGGAAGTCAACTGGAACGGCTTGGTAACGTGACGATAGAGTATAACCTGCAAAACGCCCGGATCAAAAGTCTTCAAAATGCAACATCAATCGAGGACCGCTACCGACTTGCGTTTATGCGAATAGGAACAGCGATAGACAGCAAGAACAGCTACCCGTTTCCAACTGCCGGGGTTGGATTGAACATCTCATACGAGTTTGCGTTCCAAGCCATTGGAAGTGAAGTGGGATATAATGCGTTGAGAGTGATGTATGAGAGTTTCTCAACATGGGACAAGCGTCACACGTTCCATCCCAAATTCACATTTGGTTTTGCTGATAAGACCATGCCATTCGGTCAGCAGTTCCGTCTCGGCGGGCGAGAGTCTTTTTTCGGCGTTCGTGAAGATGACCGTCGCGGTCGCCAACTTCTATTGATTAATCTTGAGTATGCATACCACCTTCCCGTGCGTCTTCTTTTTGAAACCTACTTGCGGATCCGTTATGATCTTGGATCGATCAATGCTGTTCCTGAAGACATCAAACTGAACACATTTCGACATGGCATTGGTGCGGAACTTGCGTTTGACTCGCCAGTCGGACCGGCAATGCTTGGTGCCGGGCAGAGTTTTTATTTTGGACGGGATTTGCCGGACAATCCATTGCAGCTTGGTCCCCTTCTATTATACTTCATGATTGGGTATCAATTCTAGACACTGGCCTTGACAATAACTCTCAAAGCGCATACCTTAGAACGACGTTCACTTCTTAAATTATTTTTTCCATATTTCAGGAGGCATGATGAAGTTACACACATTGTTCAATAGTTTGGTTTTTTCTGTGCTTTTGGTCGGTTTGGTAATGTTGACGGCAAGTTGCAAGAAAGATGATAACGGACCAACCAGTACCACTCCAACACCAACTCCGACAATCGGCATAACAGGTCCGGATGTGAACATTTCGTTTGCATCGGGAGCAGGTGCGACATCAAGGGTAATAACCGGCGGAACACCACCGTATGCCATAACAATGCCACCAAGTGGTGCCGTAGCAACGGCGGTACTCAGCAGTGGTACTAACCACGATACGTTGACGATCACACCAATTGCCGCTGGTACAGATTCGTTCCAGATCACCGATAGCGCTGTGCCGAACGTTGCCGGTACCGGAAATTCGGTTATCATTCATATCACCGTTGCGACCGGAGGCGGTGTCGGATCGTATGGTTCAGGTACTGTGACGGCGATTTCGGTTGCTGGAAACCTCAGCTTTACCGGTGCAGGCGTGTGGCCGGCGGGCGCAGGACCGTCAGTGATCGCAGTGTATGATACTGTACTTCACGAACTTGTATTGCTCGGGTATCAGCAGGTTTCGGGATCTAACTACAACTTTGCAGAACTAGCGATACTCATGCCCACTGGTGTAGCTGCGGGAACTTACACTGAGAATAGCGGTGCTGCTAGCTTCGTTGTAGGCTACAACATCGACACTTCAAATACGGGCACAACGGAGTATGAAGCTGTATCGGGTAGTATTATCGTTGGTGCGCCGAGCGGGACGAATGTTTCAGGGACGTATTCCGGTCAGGCAGCTATTGGAGGCGGTACGCCAATTGATTTCTCAGGCTCGTTCAATGTGGCCTACGTGAGGGGAAGATCGCCTATCGGTGGTGCACCAAACAGAGTCTACGGAAAGGTGAATGAAAAATCCCCTGCGAAGTAGAAAGTAATGAGTAAAGCTGTACTCTGAATAACAACGTTACATTTCATTAGCCGCCCACGGGAATATGGGCGGCTTGTTGTTTTTTGTCAAATAGGGATTTTGAAAATGCATCTTGGGAGCCCACCGGTGTTGCAACTTCCTCCCGTTCGAAAAGCCACGGAGGCGGATGCTTCAGTTATATTGGATCTAGTTGACGCGCTTGCGAAGTATGAGAAGCTCCAACCACCGGATAGCGTAGCGAAGGGACGTCTCATTAGCGACATGACCTGCGCGCGGCCGAGGTTCGACGCATACCTGTGCGAATTGGATGGAAGAGTCGCAGGTTATGCGTTCGTGCTTGAAACATACTCGAGCTTCCTCGCACTTCCAACTCTGTACCTGGAGGATTTGTTCGTTCTGCCAGAATATAGAAGGAAGAAAGTTGGGTATGCGCTCTTTGTTGCAATGCTCGCTGAAGCACATCGCCGTGGTTGTGGCCGTATGGAATGGACGGTGCTGGATTGGAACTCACTTGCAATTGATTTCTACAAGAAGCTTGGTGCATCACATATGAATGAATGGCATCTCTACAGGATGGTACGTGCTGATATGGAGAGGATATTTTTTTCTAAATCTCAAATGACATAATATCTATGTCAACTATTGTATTATTATTGATTTCCACTATTTTCATAGTGGCTGTTTGTTTTGCATTCAAACAATTTTGAGGATCTAAAGTTTCGCCGCCAGTACCACTGCACCTTTTGCGGTTTCCACAACTCCACCTTTGTCATCGATAGCCTCCAGAAACACAACGTAAATACCGACACGTGCTTTGAGGCCTTCGTCGTCATGACCATCCCACACGATGTTTCCCCGAGCGCTACCGAGTTCATTATTTGCTAGCGTTCGTATAAGCCGTCCCTTGGCATCATAAACCTTCATCCTGATCATTGACACCTGGAGAGGCACTTCATAATGAATAATCAGATGATCTTCTAAGCCATCCCCGTCAGGCGAAAATGGATTTGGCGAAAACGAAAGATGTGACTGGGAGGGGAGCGAAGCGGAAGCAATGCTGTTCTTCGCTCCCGGTGTCCCACCTGACGGGAGCGTGCACGTGCTCCAATTGCGAGAGTCGGTTGCTTTGAGAAGTGGGTGGATTTTTTCAAGTGAACGACCAGTCACATCATGCACGCCAGGGTTATGCCATGTCGGGAGATAGGCCACGCTGTCAATTACCATGTTGGTGAGGTCTCTGACAATGATATCGTTGCCGTCATTGTTCAAGCTTAAACTGCTCTTGTTGGCAATCGAAATAAGCCTTTGATCCCCTGATTTCAACGAAGGAAATTGTGAATAGATGGTGGAATCAGAAGCCAGAACAAAGTATTCTCCAGGATTAAGAACACGGGATCCGGTTGAAAGGGGGAAGACATTAACGCTCCCGCTTGTGCTTCGTCGGTCTGTGATTGCCCATTGTGAAAGGTCAACACTCTGTTCGCTTGCATTGAAGAGTTCGATGTATTCCGCCTTCCCCGTTAATGGCGAATACATAATCTCATTGATTGTCACGGTCCTTGCCGCATACCCGACTCGTCCCGTGAAGAATTTTGTGTTGTTAAGAAGACGTTCGTCCGGTGCATAGTCGAGTTGGGCAATCAGCAAATGCAACCCACCTTTTGGTGCGTGCCAGTTTGTTTGAAGTACCAATGAATCAGCCCGTATCAGAGGCTGAGAAGAACCAACCTGTGCTATGATTTCATCTTCAGTACCAACCGAATCACGATTCACGTCGTCGTAGAGTAGCAACTGAAATGCAGAGCTTGTGAGTTTTCCTACGTTCTGCACCGTGACAAACAAAGTCGCGTCTTCATTGGGAGCGTTTGCAAAGGCAGATGCGTGAACCAGACAAATATCATTATCAAGGAGAACAATGGAGTTCTTCCTTCCGGGGGTACTGCCGAGCGAGTCTACCGATGAACTCCAATTGGCCGAGTCGTTTGAAGCTGCTAGAATATCTATCCGTTCGAGAGAAGTTCCTTGAACACCGCCCCAATTCTGGTTGTAAGAAAAGCTATCCATTTGTGCCACTCTATTGTCCAGTAGGACAACGGCGTCTCCAGAGTTGTTCCAAAGAAATGTTGGAAGAGAAGAGCATTGCACGACGATACCGGGGATGCTATGATACGCGTTCCGCAATAGAGCAGAGTCCTTTGCTACCACCAAATAACCCATGGGCGGGATAACAAGATTCGAGTTGGTTATGACATACCGCGATGATAGTGATCGATTACCAACCCTCCAGTTTTTTATGTCAACGGAATCGGCAATCGTGTTCAGAAGTTCGACCCATTCAGGTATTCCCGATACAGGGGCGTACATGATTTCATTGATTCTGATTGTTCCTGCTGAAAACCCTGTAAATGTAAAGCCGGTTCGTTGATTGTTTGTTGTATCTTCATCCGTTGCCCAATGCACACGCACGATAAAGAAATGTGGCCCGGCTTGAGGGGATGAAATAGTGCATGTGAACTGTAAAGAATCAAGCGGCAATAGAGGTGAGGACGTAACAACCGATGTAATCAACTCACCAGCCTGGGCTGATGAGTCACCATTTACATCTTCAAAGAACGAGACCGTATATGGTGCTGCTTGTTGGAATCCGATATTCTTCACTATGACTGACACGAGGATGGAATCGCCCAGAAGTGGCAATGCCGGTTGGGTGTAAATGGTATCGATCCACAGATCGTAGTTCTTTCGCGATAGACTGTTTCGGGCACCGGGACTACTTCCGTTTGGTGAATGGGACGTTCCCCAATTCGATCCTACGGTTGATTCGGCAAGTGGGTCGATGCGTTCAAGGGACCTTCCCTCTGAATTTCCTCCCCAGGAAGGAACATAGCTCAAGGAGTCCATGTTAGCAACTCGGTTATCATAGAGCACTACAGCATCTCCGGAATTGTTGAATGTTGGAAGCCCAGACACGTTAATCACACGGGACGCTATGTTAGGGTGTATATCAACAAGTGCTGCAGAATCCTTTGTAAGTAATATGTATCCTTCCGCCGGAAGAAAGATATCGGAGGATGCAATGACCTTCTTATTGGTAACTGTATTATCCGAAACAAGCCATTGTTTTAGATTGACCGAATCGGATCGGGTATTGTAGACTTCAATCCATTCAGGCTCGGTTCCGGAAGGGGCGTACATGATTTCGTTTACGACCACGCTGTGGGAACGCCACCCAATGATACATGGGGCATATTGTTGATTGTTGAAAATATTTTGGTCGGGTGCGTAGTCAACCCTTCCGATGACTAGTCGTTCGCCTGGAGAAAAAGGCCCCAATGATGTCGAAAGCACAACCGAATCGGCAACACCAAGTGGTACAGTGCTTGTAGCAGAGGCAACGAGTTCATTTGCGTCTGGCAAAGAATCATTGTTCACATCAATAAACCACAACATAGAAAAGCCATTGGCGGTTTGAAGACCGACATTACAAATAACTGCGGCGATTATTACCGTGTCTCCTTCTACTGGTTTTTGCGGAGTTATATGCATGACTGAGACAGCAATATCCATTGCTGCTTTCACGCTGATCGTAATGTCGTCGAGCCGCAGTGTTCCTGTGTTACCAGAAGTAGCCGCAATAGTGCGCCACCTAAATCGTACACCGTGGCTCGTGGAAAGAACGGCGGGCAAGAGGAATCTCGTTAGGACATAATTTGTCGATGTGTTTAGAAGAGTATCGCCGATTTGAACCGAATATGTATTCCCGCTATCAAGTGATACCTCGACAATCATTTTTGCAATATGAGTTGCCGTACGACGGGTGTAGAATGCAAGTGTGTCTGGAATCAGGTCGGAAAAATCAAAAAGAGGAGACACGAGAGATTGTGCAATCGTAGCATTTGTCGAAACCACAGCGTTGGGCAGTGATAATGGAACGCTCGATGTCGTTGTGAAATCACTTACCCCCGGAGTTCTGTTTTGAGATGAGCTCCAGCCAGCGGGAAGGGAGGGTATTGTTGTAGAGTCAAAGTTCTGTCTGTAGGGCAGAGGTGTTATAACCTGACCCGAACCCCGGAAGTTCGAGTATCCGCTGAGGACCAGTGTTACTAAGAGCAAGCGTCGAAGTTTGTAGTGCATGACATAATCTACTATTATTCGCAATAATAACAAGAACAATTTCGAAAGGCAAGTGTCTCCTTGGTTAAATTCGACGATTGTTTATTGGGTGAAATCGGTCCTTGGCGCAATTGATTCTTTTCCTGAGATTACATATATAAGAATTGTGAAGGTGACCATTGACAAAAAATAGAATCCTGTTCGTTGACGACGATATTGAGCTGCGGGGGATCGTCAAAGATCAATTGATTTCTGCTGGTTTTTTGCTTGACGAAGCTGGAGATGTGAAAGAGGCGAGGGAGAGGCTTGGGAAGAGAGTATATGATCTGGTATTGCTAGATATCACTATGCCGGGTGAAACCGGTATGGAAGTCCTTAAGTTTGTGAAAGACGAAGGCCTTCCAAGTCGCGTAATAGTACTTACGGGCATGGCAGGCCTCACGATTGCGATAGAAAGCCTTAAGCTGGGGGCGGATGACTATATTACGAAACCCTATAACATGGGCTATCTGATTCTCTCAATCAAGAGAACTCTTGAGAAGTGAAAAGACCCTTCCTTTCTGTCCGTTGAAAAGTTGTCAGGTGCCGGAACTGTAATCGTCCATGTACTTCAATTGTTCTGCGCTAAGCCTGTCTATAGAAATACCCTGTGTCCGAAGTTTGACGAGCGCAATTTCCCGATCCTGTTCAACTGGAATGTCATGAACAGTGTTTGCCAGGCGCGTTCCCTTTTTGTGTAGCTCGGCAATACGGAATTGAGACATAAACTGATTTGCAAAGGACATGTCCATAACTTCAGAAGGATGTCCTTCTGCCGCAGCCAGATTCACGAGTCGTCCTTGTGCAAGCACGTAAATTCGCTTTCCATTGCTCATCAAATACTCTTCATTGTTATCACGCACCTGCCGCTTTGACTTCATAAGCGTTGCCATGTCTTTAAGATTGATTTCGCAATCGTAATGCCCTGTATTACAAACTATTGCCCCGTCCTTCATCATTTTGAAGTGGCGTTTAACGATAATGTCCTTTACTCCTGTTGCTGTAATAAAAATATCTCCGATGTTGGCAGCATCATCCATGGACATGACGCGCATCCCGTCCAGGGTCGCTTTTAGAGCTGCAGTCGGCTTCACCTCAGTTACTATAACATTAGCGCCGAGGCCTTTTGCCCGCAACGCGACTCCTTTCCCACAGTGGCCGTAGCCGGCAACGACTACATTCTTCCCGGCAAACAAAACGCTTGTCGCTCTCAGAATTCCATCGAGCGTTGATTGTCCTGTACCATAAACGTTGTCGAAGTCCCATTTTGTCTCTGCATCATTAACTGCAATAACCGGGTATTTCAATGCACCATCCTTTGCCATAGCACGAAGACGATGGACCCCTGTTGTTGTTTCTTCTGTTCCTCCGATGACGTATTTCTCCGCGAAATCAGGGTGATCTTTGTGAATTGTAAAGATAAGATCTGCTCCATCGTCAAGTGTGAGATTTGGGTGAAATTTCAGCGTCTCTTCAATGCACCAGTAAAATTCTTTGACATTCATTCCATGCCATGCGAAGATCGAGATTCCATCTGCAGCGAGCGCTGCGGCGACAGCATCGTTTGTAGAAAGAGGGTTACAGCCGCTCCAACTGACTTCTGCGCCAGCCTCGACAAATGTTTTTACAAGCACCGCTGTTTCCTTTGTAACATGGAGGCATCCAGCTATGCGATAGCCTTTTAGAGGTTTTGTCTTTCTGTATTTTTCTCTGAGTGCCATCAGTACCGGCATTCTTGATTCTGCCCACTGAACGAGCTTAGTACCTTCTTCTGCGAGTCCGAGGTCTGCTACTTTGTATTTGCCTGCTTTGGAATCCATCGTTTCCCTTATGCCTTTGAATGAAGAATATATTTAGTTTGTTATGCTCTAGCTGCATTGCGAAAAGTGCTCACAAGATCAAGTTTTTCCCACGTAAAATCCTTGTCCATCCTGCCGAAGTGACCATACGCTGCCGTCTTGCGGTACACTGGCCGCAGGAGATTGAGACGTTTGATAATCCCTCTTGGTGTCATGTCGATTTCTTTTTCGATGATTCTCTGAAGCTCAGAATCGGGGATTCGCCCTGTTTCATATGTGTTGACGTGAATAGAAACGGGTTCCACAACCCCGATGGCATATGCCACCTGTATCATACATTCATCCGCGAACCCGGCGGCAACAATGTTCTTTGCGAGGTGGCGAGCTGCATATGCGGCACTCCGATCCACTTTGGACGGATCTTTACCCGAAAATGCTCCTCCTCCGTGAGGTGCTCTTCCACCATAAGTGTCTACAATGATTTTCCGTCCTGTGAGACCAGTGTCTCCATGTGGCCCTCCTATTTCAAACCGACCCGTTGGGTTCACGTGAATCACCGTTTTGCTATCCCGAAGGTTTCCAGGTATGACCTTCTTTATTACGTGCGCAATGACGTCTTCACGAATTCTCTTTTGAGAAGCATCGCCGTCATGCTGCGTTGAAATTACAACTGTGTGTACGCGAACAGGCTTCCGGCCATTGTATTCCACTGTGACTTGCGATTTTGCATCCGGGCGGAGATACGGCATGAGTTTGGGTTGCTTCTTTCTGATGTCTGCGAGCTGCTTTACCAGCTTATGGGCAAACATGATCGGCATCGGCATGTATTCTTCTGTTTCGTTTGATGCATAGCCGAACATCATTCCTTGGTCGCCTGCTCCACCCGTATCAACACCCTGAGCAATGTCGCGCGATTGGGAATGTATGCTTGAAATGACCGAACATGAATCAGCGTCGAAACGGTATTCAGCTTTTGTGTAGCCAATTTCCCTGATTACCTTCCGCACTATCTCCTGTACCTCGATGTAAGCCGAGGTCGTGATCTCACCTCCGACAAATGCCAATCCCGTAGTGACGAAACTTTCGCAGGCAACACGAGCATGCTTATCCTGCGTCAGGATTGCGTCCAGTACCGCATCTGAAATCTGGTCGCAAACTTTGTCCGGATGTCCTTCGGAAACGGATTCCGATGTAAACAAATATGACATACTGTTCCTCATTTGTGTTATCAATAAATTAGACCATTATTCTGAAACGTATACTATTGAATCAGACGTCGAGAGTTGACCTGCCGGGGGCTTGAAGTTGAGAAACTTCTCAAGGATGGCTAATAAAAATCGATCTCCGACGATCCCCCTACGTTTATCCGCTTGTACGATCCTTTCACAATGGAGCCATTCCCAACGATCGAACTGTCGAGGAGCGTTCTGTGCACTTGAGCTTCTTCGCTGATAATGGAATTCCGGATCACCGATTCATTGACTACTACTTGGTCACCAACGGTAGTGTACGGTCCGATGACGCTGTTTGTCAGCTTTGCCGATGCTGCGATGTACACGGGCTCGATGACTACTACACCCTCGATCTTGCGCGACGTTGATTTCTTCTCAAGCAGTGCGCGGTTTGTTGAAAGCAACGTTTCTGGCTTGCCACAATCGAACCACCCATCAACCACAAACGTTTTCATGCGCTCTCCGCGATCGATCATCATCTGCAGTGCATCGGTAAGCTGGTATTCACCCTTCGTCTTGATATTTTTTTCCACAAGCTCAGTAAGACAGGCAGTAAGCAGTGCAGGGTGTTTGAGATAATAGAGCCCCACCACTGCAAGGTTGCTCTTTGGTTGTTCGGGTTTCTCGACAAGTTTGGAGATATATCCATTGTGGACTTCTGCGACGCCGAAACGACGGGGATCGGTCACACTCTTGACTCCAATTGCAGAATCTGCTTGTCTCAACACGGGGGTAAGATCGACATCGAAAATAGTGTCACCCAGAATGATCAAAATCGGATCGTCTTTGATCGTATGGCGTGAAATGTAGATAGCGTGTCCAAGTCCAAGCCGTTCTTCTTGTTCAATATAGTCAACGCTGAATTTTGGATATGTAGAAGAAACATATTCCTTGATTTTTTCGCTCATATGGCCGACTATGATGGTTGCCTCCAGGATGCCTTCACCAATAATCTTGTCAAGGATATGAGCCAGAATCGGCTTCCCGGCAACATTCAGGAGAACCTTTGGGAGCGTAAAGGTGTGGGGCCGGAGTCTGCTTCCTACACCCGCAACCGGAATAATCGCACGCATTTTGCTTGGTTAAGAGAATTGCTAGTAAATGAGGCAAAAATTGCATGTAAAGGTACGGAAGAACGCGAAAAGAATCAAGGTTATTGACTATCTATCAGATGTTCGGTACTTTTTATCATAATATTCCTCCTCGTTCCCAAGAATAGTAAGGGACGCCAACTCATATGTCTTACTCGCGCGATTTTTCATGCTACAAACAGCCAAATTGCCCATAATTTTTTTGCTAGTCATTTCACTCGGATCCGGTGAGGTCAAATATGTTCATGCCCAATCCGCTGCTGCTGTAAATATGCAGTTGGATGAACTTGACGGAACGGTGAGCAATCTCTCTGACTATCTTCGCGGTGGACCTGTATACATGGTTTTCTGGGCGCTCTGGTGTGAACCATGCAAGCAAGAACTAAGAGCGATCGAAGCTTTTGCCAAGGAGAATCAGGATAAGTCATTTACGATCCTTGCAGTGAATCAGGACAGTCCCAAAAGCGTTGCCAAGGTGAAGGCGTATGTTCGTTCTCAAGGATATCCATTCTCCGTAATTCTTGATCCGAACATGCAGGTGTTTCAAAACTTCAACGGACAGAACCTGCCGTTTTCAGTACTCATCGATAAGACAGGCAAGGTCGTGCGCACTCGAACGGGATATCTACCCGGCGACGAAAGGGAAATCGGGAAAGAAATTTTGAAATTACTCAGATAGAAGGAGTCCTTGTTGCGTTTTCGGTTGGTCGTTCTCTTCCTTCTCCCGACTCTTCTTTTTGCGCAACAAAACGCTAACGTTTCGGTCAGCAATTATCTTCGGTACGGTACAGGAAAAGAAACTGTGAATAGTTTCTCCCAAAAGAGAGATTATTTTGAGAATCTGACAGAGTCGCGCATTACGGTTTCTGATTTTCTAATTGGTTTCCGACTTTTGTATGATTCGCCGCCTGAATACGGAGTGGAGTTCACCGGCCTGAAGAAAAGATATGCTGAGTTTAGGAAAGATGATGTCACAGTTCGCGCAGGAGATTCGTTTTCATTGTATGGTCGGGGAATGGCCTTGAATCTTTTCGAGAGAAGAGGACTTGCATTTGATACGGGTCTTGACGG
>JBGPGQ010000030.1:0-17432 GCA_041483995.1 Bacteroidota bacterium | reverse complement strand
TGACTTCGCAAGAGAGGATTTCCTCTCTCAATTCTCTCTTGCGGTTCAGTCCGGATGAATACTGGATGCATCATTTTCATTTTGGGGGAAAGAGAGGAAAATCCGGAATCGCGTTGGGAACAACTCGCATTCATGACATACTCGTCAATGTCGTGATTCCTATTGTACTTCTGTATGCCCGAATTTTCAAGGACCACTTAGTACGAACGCATACCCGCCGCTTGCTTGCAGACCTTCCCCCACTGCAGACAAATACCATCACTCAAATAATACAACTCCAACTCCTCAAGGAAAAGGCTGCGTTGAATTCTCCGTTGCTCCAGCAAGGTGCCATCCAACTCTACAAGTTCTATTGTTCTGCAGAGCGTTGTTCCGAATGCGAGGTGGGACAGCGGACTTCTTTAAGTCAAACAATGCAAAGCGTCTGAATCATCCGGCCTGTTTACGTCTTCTGTTGTTTCTTCTTTGCGGCTGGAAACAGGATGTTATTGAGTATCAGCCTGTATCCCGGTGAGTTTTTGTGCAGCGAAAGATCGGTGGGGGGATCGCCAACGGCGTGCTGGTAGTCTTCGGGGTCATGGCCGCCGTAGAAGGTGAATGTGCCTCGACCATAGTTGCCATGAAGGTAGCGCACCTGGTCGAGTCCTTCCTTTTCCGCGAGTACGGTGATTGTGTTTTTGATGAGACTCTTCTTAAAGTTTGTCGTCTGACCGAGAAAGCCTTTGATAACATTCACATGGTTCTGCGTTAACATGGTTGGCACGGGATCGAACTTTGCGGAAAACTCAAACAGCGTGAAGTAGTCCGTCTCCGGATTTTGTAAACCCAGCATGTCGCTCGGCGGCTGGTCAATATCCGAGTACTCATAGCGTAGCGAGTTTCTTTCGAGTGTGAAGTTAGTAAACGCCAGCGTCTTAGAAAAATCCAGTTTTTGTTGCGCATTCGCATCAGGTGGGTCTCCGTCATACATCACGTCGCAGATGTCGACGTTCTCGGCAGCAAGAGCAATATCATAGGTATCGGTTGCGGAACACATTGCAAACATGAACCCCCCGTTGGCAATGTAGTCCTTGATCTTGCGTGCGACCGCCTTTTTTAATTCGGAGACTTTCTTGAAGCCAAGCTTCCGCGCTTCCTTCTCAAGTGTTACCTGTTGCTCAACATACCAGCTTGCACTGGCAAACGAGGCGTAAAATTTTCCGTACTGGCCCGTAAAATCTTCATGATGCAGATGAAGCCAGTCGTATTCGTGTAGTTTGTCCGCCATGACTTCATCATCCCACAGTTTGTCGTACTTGATCTCTGCATATTCAAGTGCAAGAGTCACAGCATCATCCCAGGGTTGGAACCCCGGCGGGACGTATACGGCAACCCTCGGAGCTTTCTCCAGTCGGACGACATCCATGTTGTTATCTTCCCGCTGAACTTCTGAATAGATTTGAGACGCCTGCGCGGCGGTCATTTGTTCAAAAGCAACGCCTCGTATGCGGCATTCTGCGGAAACCATCTCGAGATTATCGATCATGAATGAGCCGCCTCTGTAGTTCAGGAGCCAGTCTATCTCCAGTCCCTTGGTCAACGCCCAATATGCAATCCCGTATGCCTTCAAGTGATCGGTTTGCTGCAGGTCCATATAGATCAAAACTTTTTGTTGTGCACAGAGAGATGATAGCGCACATATCATTACCACAACCAACTGCCCGATCCTCTTCACAGGTCTTCTCCGTTTCCCGTTTTACTGAACTGCATCGTTGAGTTCCATGACATTCACAGAGCCATATTTCTGGACTAGAGGGATTATTTCCCGCGCAGGTCCAACAAACACAAACAGAAGGTCGTCAAGCAGGAAATACTGTTTCGCAATCCGCTGAACATCTCCCGGAGTTACGGCCTTAAGCTTCTGAATGTATGTTGAAAGGTAGTCGCTGGGATATCCGTACAACTCGATATCGGTAATGCTTGCAGCCAGCGCTTCAGGCCTTTGCAGGCCCCGTGCAAATCCACCGGCGAGGTAGTTCTGTGCTTTGACCACCTCGTCGTTACGTGCTCCCTGATCACGGAATTTCTTCAGTTCCTCCAACACCACATCAGCTGTTTTCCCCACCGTTTCATTTTTGGTAAACGTGGAAATGCTGTACGTTCCACCAAAGAGGTTTGAGGAAAAACCGCTGCCAACGCCGTACGTCAGACTCCTTTTCACGCGAAGCTCATCTTCAAGGCGGGAGGTAAATCCTCCGCCGAATAGACCGCTCGCAACCTCAATCGCAAAATTATCAGGATTCTTCACATCAATGCCAATGTTTCCTATTCGTATTTGCGTTTGCGTTGCGTCCGGTTTGTTGACCAAAAGGACTGTTCTGCCATGAAGTGTCTGTGGAAGAGAAAGGGTGTGTTGATTTCTCTCGCCTTGTTTCCACGCCGAAAACTTTGATGTAACCTTCGACAGCATCTCCCTACTGTCAAAATCACCCACAACAACAAGGATGGAGTTGTTCGGCACAAAATGTTGTTGATAGAACTCAACAAGATAATCACGTGTGAGACTTGTCAGTGACGCTTTCGAGGCCTTTCTGCCATAGGCGTGGGAGCCATATACGGTTTTTGTAAAAACGCGGTCTGCAACACTTCCGGGGTCTTCTTTTAGTGCTTCGAGATCAGCGAGCCGTTGTTTTTGCTCTCGCTCCAGCTCCTCCTCCGGAAAGACAGGGTTAAGAACAACATCGGCAAATAGCTCTAGCTCCGTATCGATATCTTTTTTTAACACTTCTCCGTTTACTGCACAGTAATCGAGGCCGGCGCCCGTGGAAAGAGAACCTCCCAGAAAATCAAATGCCTTCGCGAGCTCCGTAGCAGAGCGTGTCGTCGTTCCTTCTCTCATCAAAGAAGTCGATACACTTGCAACGCCTTCAAGCCCATCCGGATCATCGGCAGAGCCACCGCGTACAACTAGCCGGAGGTTGACAACAGGTACTTTCTTGTACTCCATAAAAATAACCGTCAGGCCATTATCTAATGTGTGTCGCACTGTTGGAGGAACGCGAATTTCTTGCCCAAACACATACGTCCACGAGAATGCAACAAGCGAAAGAACAAATGCTTGAAGGTAGTGTTTTCTAATTTGACTATTCAGATTGTTTTTCCTCCCCCGAATTGATCGGGATAAGAATGACGACGTTGCGGGCACGTTCAACGAAGTACTTCTCAGCGATGCGCTTAATATCATCCACACTTACTTTGTCATACTGCCCTAAAACATCAAACGATTTCCTGTAGTCGCCGTGGACTACTTCATAGTATCCAAGACGTCCGGCAATACTGGAATTGGTTTTGAACTGATTAACATATGCAACCTGCGCCGCGTTCTTTGCTTTTTGAAGTTCCTCCACGGTGACACCATTCTTGCTGACATCGTCAATGATCTCATAGATCTCCTGTTCGGCCTCTGCGACATCGTTCCCGGGCCGCATCTGTACATAGATTGAGAAGAGACCCGGATCAATATATTCATCAACGCTTGCGCTGACATCATTCGCAATCTGATGATCATACACGAGCGTCCTGTACAACCTGGAGCTTTTTCCTTGTGAGAGTATGGTTGCAAACAGGCTCAACGCATAAAAATCAGATGAAGAGGCGCCTACTGTCCTATAGCCGATGGCAACAGCGGGAAGTTCCGCGGCTTTATGAAGCTTTAGCCGACGTTCTCCCTGCTGTTCAGGTTCTGCATCATTCACGGGACGCGGCCTTGGCTGAACGGGGATTGTACCGAAGAGGCGTTCCATCTTGGAATGGAGCGTTTGCGTATTGACTGCGCCGACGATAAACACTGTCGCATTGTTTGGCGCGTAGTAGATCTTGAAATATTCCTTTGCATCCTGCAGGGTGATGTTGTCAATGTCTTTCATCCAGCCAACCACAGGGTTATGGTAAGGATGTGCAACGTATGTTGACGCGTACAAATCCTCAAACATTTTGCTCTGTACGTTATTGTCGGTCGAAACGCGGCGTTCTTCTTTTACTATTCCGCGCTCCTGCTCAAGATTTGCTGTATCGATCTTAAGTGATCGCATGCGGTCGGCTTCAAGGTCAAGAACCTTGTCCAGCAGGTCAGGGTTGAATTCTTCATAATAGAACGTAATATCATTGCTTGTGTATGCGTTTGAGTAGCCGCCACCACCTTCAAGGATCTTGTCGAACTGGGTCGGCTTATAGTTTTTCGATCCATTGAACATCATATGTTCGAAAAGGTGGGAGATTCCGGTAATACCCGCCCGTTCATTGCGGCTGCCGACATGATACGCGATCGCAAAACAAATGCTCGGAACAGTATGGTCTTCCACCATCACCACCTTCAGACCGTTTTTCAGGGTGAACTCTTTTGTGTCAAGAGACTGCCCACACACAGTCACACAAACACAAGCAACGAGAATAGATGGGATCCAACAACGATACATGGTCTCTCCGCGGAACATCAGAATGAATCGCCACGCAACTCACGGATCCGTTTCCGCGCTTGCGTGGTCAAGAGTGATTGGGGATAATCGGCCAAGAGTTTCTCATACGCAGCAATTGCCTTGGGCCGGTCCTGCAGTCCTTTGTCATAAATCTCGCCGAGATTAAACTGCGCTCTGTCGAGCGCAATGCTGCTTTCTTTGAATTGGGTAAGAAGCCGGGTGTACGAAGCAACCGCGTCACTGTAAAGATGTGCTTGTGACTGTAATGATGCAACTCTCATCAACGCATCATCAACAAGCAATGCCTGGGGATTCCGCTGTATCACATCAAGGAAAACTGCGATTGCCTCTGTGTTCCTTCGCTGACGAGCAAGAAAGTCTGCCTGAGAAAATTGAGCCAATGCCTGGCCGGAGGATTGCGGCTTGTTCTCTTGAAGGAAAGCAAGAAGCGCGATTGCGTCATTTGCGTAATCGGCCTTCGGATTTATGGCAATTGCGCCAAGGCGCTGCACGGCATCGTCAAACTTGTCTCCGAAATATTCGATTTCCGCCAACCTGAAATTCGCTTCGTCTTGCTGGTCAGGAGTCGCGCCCGGCGCAGCGGCAACCTTTTGATACCTTTTCGCGGCCGCTGCTGTGTCCCCTTTGGCAACAAGTATTTGACCGATCTTTAGAGAAACATCGAACATAATAACATTCAACCCCGGCAATTCCTCCTCCACCTGCTCGAAGGAAGCAATCGCCCCATCAAGATCAAAGAATTTTTCAAATTGAATTGTGCCGATTTGATAGTATGATTTGGCGGAGAACTCGGTGTGGGGGTGTTCGTCAATGATTTTCTTGAAGTAACGTAGTGCTCCTGCATATCCGGATTGTGATTCGGTTACTGGTACTCCGTCGATCGGCAAAACTTTCTGAGCAGAATCAGAAAGAACACCCAGTTCTTTCAGCGAGCATGCGTAACCATACTTTGCATAGGGTAATCGAACTGAAGAGACCGGTGTGTTAATAGCTTCGAGATACGCCTTACTGGCGACATCGAACGCCCGTTCCTTGAAGGCGCGTTCGGCAAATGTGTAGATTTGGCCCCCCTGGGCTTTGGCGATCTTATCCAGCGTCTTATACACCTCAAAAGCGGCGCCAAAATCTCTTCCTTCTAAATACGTCCAGGCAAGGAGTTCATATAACTGCTGGTCTTCCTCTTTTTTTAGTGCTGCTCGGAGAACCCCAATTGCAGCCATACGTGCATCCTCCTTACCTGTAAAGCTCGACATCTTGGCCTGCAGGAATGCAAGCTGTGTTGGATTCTGTTTCAGCCAGCGCACAAATTCCACGGTCGCACCAGCATAGTCCATCGACATTGCAAGCAATTGTGCGAGATCCACCGCAAACAGATTGGGGTCCTTGCATGCTACACGGGCGCGACGGTAAAGATCTGCTGTTTTGTCCAAGAGCCGATTCTCAATGAGAATGCCGGCAATAGCACGGTACGCATTCTGATTTGTTCGCTCAAGCGCGAGAGCTTGTTCCCATTGGGCATCCGCCTCCTTCTCGTTCCCGGCTTTGTAATAGGCACTTCCAAGCGCTCCCCGCAGGTTCACGTCAGTAGGAGTCAGTGTGAGACGTCGTTCGATAATTGATATTGCTTCATCATACTTTTTCAATTGCATATACATCCGACGCAGCCCATCAAAGTATACGTAATTCGTTGAATCCCTTGTTAGGAGTTCCTGGTAGAGCTTTGCTGCGTTTTCGAAGTCGCCCCCCTGTTCATAGCTCTGCGCCAGACGTAATTTTATTGCCTGGTCTTGTGTCTGCGAGTACGCTGAGGCAACAATAATCAGAAGAACAATGAGAATTCTGAGCGCCATACTTTCATTATTACAAGAATCGAATGAAAAAGTTTCGTCTACACTATGCTATTGAAATATAGCACAATTGAAGAAGGATTCAACGTGACGAGAAGTGAATTTGAGGAAGGATCTTCAATCCGGTTGTCTTGCTATGAAACCGTTATTTCCTTACCTTCTAACGGTGAAATTGATTCACTGAATACTTGACGATACATCAAATCAGTTGAACACTCCCAAACAAATAGCAATTCTCGGCTCGACCGGTTCAATCGGACGCAGCACTCTTGAAGTGATCGCCAATTTCCCCGATGACTTCCAGGTAACGTACCTGACGGCCAATCGGAATATCGACCTACTCCGGAAACAAATTAAACAGTTTCGCCCAAAGGGCGTTGTCGTACTTGATGGATCCAGTGCGTCACTGATCAAAGAGCATGTGAACGGCTCAACTGAAGTGCTAGTCGGCGAAGAGGGTTTGGTAGAGATTGTTTGTCGGGTTGATGTGGACATGGTTGTAAGTTCACTTGTGGGGTTTGCAGGTCTCAAACCAACACTGGCGGCAATTGAAGCGGGGAAGGATATTGCGCTGGCAAATAAGGAGACCCTGGTTGTAGCAGGTGAGCTTATCATGCAGAGTGTACGCAAACACGGCGTTAAGCTCCTCCCGGTCGATAGCGAACACAGCGCAATCCTCCAGTGCCTTCGGGGCGAAAACGTCGAGAGTGTCGAACGCCTTGTTCTTACTGCCTCCGGTGGCCCCTTCCTCCATGTCAACAAAGATCTTTTCGAAACAATAACGGTTGCTCAGGCTTTGAACCATCCAACATGGAAAATGGGCAACAAGGTTACAATCGATTCCGCTACCCTGATGAACAAAGGGCTGGAAACGATTGAAGCTTTTTGGTTGTTCGGTATTCCACGAGAAAGGATTGAAGTAATAATCCATCCCCAGTCGATCATTCACTCTCTCGTCGAGTTCGTTGATGGTTCGGCAAAGGCACAGTTGGGATTCCCCGATATGAAGCTGCCCATCCAGTATGCATTGATGTATCCAAATCGTCCGACATCACCGTACAAAAGGTTGAATTTGGAAACGATCGGGCAGTTGACTTTCATGCGCCCCGACACGGAGAAATTCAGGTGTCTTGAATTAGCGTTCAAAGCGCTTGAGATGGGGGGAACGGCACCCACTGTTCTGAATGCAGCAAATGAAATTGCCGTTGAAATGTTTCTTGCGGAAGAGCTTTCGTTCGCGGCCATTCCCCTCGTCATAGAAGAAGCGTTGACGTCGCATTCCCCTCAACGCAGCTTCACATTGGACGATATTATACGGACAGACAAAGAAACCCGAAAACAAGCGCGGCAATACGCTGCGTTGGTTGAGTAAAGAAGGAAACAATGACGATACAGATTATTGAAACGATATTCTATTTTGTTCTCACCCTTGGAGTACTGGTACTGGTGCATGAGTTCGGCCATTTTATCGCGGCAAAACTCTCAGGTATGCGCGTTGATACTTTCTCCATCGGCTTCCCTCCCCGTGCATTTGGAAAAAAAATCGGCGATACGGATTATTGCGTTTCGTGGGTTCCCATCGGCGGATATGTAAAGATCGCAGGAATGATCGATGAGAGTTTTGATACTGACTATCTGAACAAACCTCCTGAACCGTGGGAGTTCCGCTCAAAGCCAATATGGCAACGGATGATCGTGATTTCCGGAGGCGTTATCATGAATATCCTCCTCGCCATCCTGATCTTTTGGGGTATCAACTACGTCCAGGGCAAAACTGTATGGGAGACGAATGAAATTGGCTACGTGGTTGAAAAAAGCTCAGCCGAAAAAGCAGGACTCCATACAGGGGACAAGATCCTGAATATCAACGGATCAGACGTGACTCACTGGGATCAGATTCTAAGTCTGATATACGTGGAGAACGTGGGTAATGATATAACGTTTTCCATTCTGCGCGAAGGAACACAAACCAAGATCTTTATCCCGCGTTCGGCAATTCCTGACCCGAAACAGAATGAAATTTCTTTCGGCATAACCCCCACAAACACGGAAATCATTGTCAATACTGTAGAACCCGGGAAGCCTGCTGACAAACTTGGGCTCAAACCTCTTGATATCATTCTCAGTCTTAATGGATTGCCCGTTAAGTATGATCAGAGGGTTAAGGAAATCGTGCAAGCAAATGCTGGCAAGCCTCTCTCCGTTGAGTGGAGACGAGGCGATAAGATAATGAGTGGCATAACAACTCCAACTGATGACGGGAGAATCGGTATTTCGTTTGGCGCGAGATACAACGGACCGGTAAGAAAGGAACATTATTCACTAATCACGGCCCTCGCCGAGGGACTCAGAGACATCGCTAACATGACGAGACTCTCCATGCAGCAATTGTGGCAAGTTGTCTCCGGAAAGACTGTGTTTTCAGAATCCGTTGCTGGACCGATTAAGATAGCACAAATGGCAACACAGACCGCAGAACTTGGTCTGGTTACTTACCTCGGGTTTATGGCCCTGCTTAGCATTAGTCTCGCAATACTGAACATACTACCCTTTCCTGCTTTGGATGGAGGTCATCTTCTGTTTCTTGTATATGAGGGGACATTCCGACGAGAAATACCCGCAAAGGTTAAGATAGGCTTGCAAAAAGCAGGCTTCGTACTTTTGCTTGCCTTCATGGCTTTCGTCGTTTACAATGATATTGCCAATTTATGACCCTCTCTCAATAGAATCCATCTATTTTCTTGCACATGTGACGTAGCTCTCATAGTTTGGTTGCAATAGTGTGAGCAATTCCTTATACTTTGATGTGAACATAATTTGTTCCATCAAGTATAAGGGGAAAAAGATGAAAATATTTCGACGGTCACTTGCACGAATCTGTTGTGCCCTCCTCCTCTTAACACTATCCATATATTGCCCGTCACTGGCACAGGCGCCGATAACTGTTGAAACAATTCACGCTCCTGTCAGTGCTCTTACAGTAAGCGATGTCGATTTTGTGCACTCCACTACACCAAAGTGGCTGTTTACAATTGTCATTCGATCAGCAAGCCCAACTACGGTTACCCTTAAGATTAGTCTCCGAGCCCATTTGATCTCTGGTGAAGGATTATGTGGCGAATCTCCCTGTGATGTGGTTACGCTCGAAACCACACCATTAGCGGTCAACTCATCGAGAACGATCACCAACCTCGATCTGAGGGACCCTCTGCTTCGGCAATCATACGTTGTGAATGAACCGGCAAGACGCCGCCTAGCAGATATAGCCTTGCCAAGTGGAGTATTACCTGCGGGAAGGTACCTGTTTACGGTAGCACCAGGCCCCTCTTCGCCAGTATTTAGTGAGACTGAGTTCGTCATTGTTCTTTCGAACCCCTCTACCGTTGAATTGTTGAGCCCGGTCGATAGAGATGAATCTGTCAATGCTTTTCCATTTTTCCAATGGCATGGCGATGCAGCAAATTGGCACATGGGTGTCTATCTGCTTCTTCCGGGACAGTCCAGCTATGAAGAAGCCATATCGGGAGTTCCATATCTGGACGAACGGGTTACAACCCAATCGTTTCAATATCCAAGTGCGGGGGCTCGTCCGCTTCAACCGGGCAGCACCTATGTTTGGTTTGTCGAGGGGCTTACCCAAGTTACAGCCGGTGGTGAAACTGGATTTCGAAGTGAGTTACGTTCATTTACCGTTGCTTCCGGCAGTGAGTCCAATACTTCTTTGCTGCTCGCCCAGCTCGAACAGGCGCTGGGTCCAAAATACCGATCACTCTTCGATCAAATCAGAGCAGAAGGTCTCTCCCCTACCGGCTCAATACGCTTGAATGGATCCTCCATTTCAATATCGGATCTCCTCGGGCTGTTGACCCAAATTCAAAATAATCCTGATGCAGTATCAGCGGTATTAGAATAATGTCATCATGAAGGGGAAAGCAATGAAAGAAACAACTACCATTCTCGGCATGTTAATGCTTGCCGGTGTATTGCATTTGACGGCAGCAGTAATTCCCCCATCTTCAGAACCATCGGTTGCACTCGTAAGCAAAGTTATTCTCGATGTGACGCGCAAGGAGGTCGGCAAAGATTGGCAAACGGCAAAACGCGGCGAAATTCTGTCAACGGGTGACAAAGTGAAAACCGGGAATAAGTCCCTTGCCATAGTGAAGTTCAAGGACAACAGCCTTGTGAGAGTACGCGAACAATCGGAGCTTACTGTCACTGGTGACCTCAGGGGTTCTACTTTTTCAAAATCGGTCAAGGTCGACGATGGAGCAGTTGGCTTTAACATTAGAAAACAAAAGCCTGATGAAGAATTCCGGTTTACTTCCCCCACGTCCGTTGCATCAATACGTGGAACCGGTGGGATGTTCACGTCACGAAATGCACAAGATACACTGACAGTAGTAGAAGGAGCCGTAGTCCTGACAAACAATAAGTCTTCAGCTTCTGTCGAGGTCAAGGCCGGTTTCACCGGGATTTCCAGCCCGGACGGAACAATTGAAACGCGGCCCGCTACACCGGAGGAACTGACCGCGGCACAGAATGCGGCACAAGTATCCGATAAGGAAAACAAGTTGGAGATTGATTTGCGTGACAAACGGGGCAACCAAAAACAATTGAAGATCGACATTAAGTAACGATGAGAATACTTGCTCACGCATGCACGTAATTCAGATTCTCATATAGTGTGACACAAAAGCCCTGTAGAGAAAACTCTATGGGGCTTTATTGTGCATATTCATTTTCTCCCCAAGGTCACATGCATATCCAAAAAGACGTGTGCATCAAGCTGCCACTACGCCGCGTCAGCCTGTCCGTCTTAAGCATTTCCACGCTGGTCGCAATCTGCTTGAGCCACGCACAGGTTTCTACAAAAATTTCGTCCGTGGTGCCTTCAGAAGCTGTTCCCGATGCGCCTTGCATCGTTCGAACTGAATTGCTGCAGGGCGAAACCATTGAAACGGTATATTTTCTGTACAGGCCTTTCGGTGCGAGTGACTGGACAAAGCTCGAAATGAATTTGGTCGGGAACTCAGCCAGCATTACGATACCAGAAAGAGATGTTCTTCAACCTTTTATAGAGTACTATTTTGTGCTGGTAAATCGGACCGGCGCTTTGGAAACATATCCACTAAGCGAAGGTCCCGATCCATTGTCAACACCCCCGTCAAAAACCCTGCAGATTACCGTTGCAGCACAAGAAGAGAGAAACCAACAGGTCGCCTTCCTGAGCCCGGAGCCCTTAACTGCATTGCCCTCCGATGATGTGCTAATCTCGGTGTCCTTGCTTCGCGCAGACTCACTTGTTGTTCGACGTGCAACCCAGTTGCTGCTTGATGGAGTTGATATCACTGCGTATGCAGTATTTAGTGACGATATTATTGTCTATGCGCCAGAGAATATGTCAATACGACTTTCGCCGGGCACCCATAAGGTGACTGTACGACTGTTCAATCGTTACGGGTCTTTGTATCAAACGGCAAGCCTGATATTTACGGTAACTGGACAAGGAAAGTATGTCGAACGGTCCTCGGCTGATCAGTTTACGTATGGGGTTTCTCTCCAGCTCGAATCGCGACATGAACAAATCAGCAAGTTTGGTACATGGTACAACAGGGGGAACATTGACTTCAACGGCAGGGCGGATGAATGGCGATTTGCTTCCAATGTCTTTGTGACTTCTGATGAAAAGACATTTAGACAGCCACAGGATCGTTACTTCATTAGTGCAGAAACAAACTGGATGAGAATAGGTTTTGGTGACAGTTACCCTTCGTTTCCCAACCTAGTTCTCAATGGCAAACGGGTTCGTGGTTTGACTTTCTCTTTGAAATTTGGTTTTTTCAATGTCGATTTGGCACTCGGCAAAACCAGCAGAGCAATCGAAGGGAGTCTGTTGAAGAGCTTCCCTGCCGATAGTCTGTTCGTTGAACAGCAAAGAGATATCACTGCACCGTATGCCCAGCTTGATTCACAAACGTGGGGAAAGTTCAATTACGGTGTCTATGAAAGAGAGCTGTTTGCGATTCGCCCGAGTTTTGGTTCCGGGAAAACATGGCAATGGGGTTTCACCTACTTGAAATCAAAGGATGATATTCACTCGATCCGGTTCGGTGTTCGCCCGCAAGAAAACCTTGTCGTTGGAACGGATTTTCTCACAAACTTGGATGATGGGCGGGTTCGGTTTGAAGGTCAGGGCGCTTTCAGTGCCTTTAACAGCGATATCTCCAGTGGTACGTATTCTGATGCGGACATCGACAGCCTGTACAGGGATAAGGATAAAGCAGATGAGGTAAGAAAAGTGCGGGATGTGCTCAGCAACTTCATCACGGTGAACGAAAATCTCACTCCACTTTCGTTCAAACAACTTGCCACGATTGCTTATGATGCATCGCTGGGGTTAAATTACCTGGGAAACGCATTCAAATTCACCTATCTCTACAGGGGGAACAACTACAATTCATTCGGCCAAACGTTTCTCAGAAAAGACATCAGAGGCTTCAATATTATTGACAGAATAATTGTTGTCCGTAACCAACTATTTGCTACAGTCGGTTACGACCTTCTTCACGATAACATAGGTGATACGAAGGCTGCCACAACGAGGTTTTCTACGCTCAATGTTGCGTTGAGTTATTATTCACGGCCGAATCTTCCGTACGTTACGGTTGGATTCTCGCGCTTTGTCAATAATAATAAACTGTCCCTCAATTCGGTTGACGCGATTGACGACGCAACAAATCGATTTTTTGTTCAATCGTCCTACGAACTTGAAGCCGGTGCAAAACACTCTCTTTCACTAAATGTCTCAACATCGAGTCGCTACGACAGGTCGCAACACCATCTCGATATAAGAAATACAACGCTCTCGGCGGGTATCACCACACGATATTCATTTCCTTTACAAACGGGTCTGGATATCACCACAAACTTTAATCGACTTCCCACTATTGTTCCTGGTGCTGTTTCTCAAGACCTAAACTACGCAACGTTATCACTTACTGGCAAATATAGCATCCAGCATGAGGCTGTTATTTTCACGGCAGGATTTTCACCTACCTTGGGCGATTTCACCAGAACCACGATCGATCTCGGCACACAGTGGTATGTTCTCCCCGCACTCAGTTTCCTCACGCAGTTTAGCTATTACAACAAACCAGGCGGGCCGGATGACAACATTTGGAGCCTGCAGTCAAGATACGATTTTTGATCAACTCCTGAGTCCATGGCTAGTCTGCATCCATTATTACAATCACATCGAAGCTGGATAACAAAGCTCGGTATCTCCGCTGCTGTAGCGCTTCTTATCATTCTCGTAACTCAGGAGGGGATACTGGGATTGGGAATAATCCAACGTCTTGAGCTTGCTGCGATTGACTACCGTTTTTCATTCCGGGGACCTGATCTTACAATGAAGAATTCCGGCAATGTAGTAATCGTTGAGATATCCGAAGACTCTTTTAAGTCCCTCCCTGAAAAATGGCCATGGCCCCGTTCCTACTATGCCCATTTACTGAAAAACCTTAGAGCGGCTGGTGCAAGGGCCGTCGGTTTGGACATTATTTTTGGTGGGAATGACCTCCATAGCGCATCATATGATGAGGAACTCCGCAAAGCAATCAAAGAGACGGGGTTTGTTGTTCTTGCCGGAAAAATCGAAGAAGAGAAGTTCTCGTACGATCTCAAGACGTCGCATGAAGACTATGGAAATATCTTCTTTGACGTTGACAGCTCGATCGGACTTGTCAACATACGTAATGACGCCGACGGGGTGTACCGGCGCTATCGCCCTTTTCTGGACACCCGGAACGGACTTCGTATCCCGTCGTTCAGCTTTGCTCTTCTTAATAGATACGCCAGCCTTCCTCCACTTTCCATTGCGGAAAACTTTTCGAACGAATTCATCTTCGAGCATACCTCAATCCCAAAATACGACGCCGTTTCAATGCTCATAAATTTTTACGGACCCAGCGGCACATTCCGGCGCATAAAATTCGCAGATGTTATTGACGACGCTACGATCACAACGAATGAAGAAGCGCTGACCGGAAGCGAGACAAACACTTTTGATGATCCCGACTATGGCTACCTGTATGATGGTACTTTTAAGGACAAAATTGTCCTCGTTGGCTCCACGCTGCCTGAAGAACATGACCTCTTTCCGGTCGCAATGGCCAAAGGCGATGAGGCAGGCGACAACTTGATGTACGGTGTTGAAATCCATGCAAACGTTATCGAGAGCATGTTACGCAAGGATTTTCTGACAAAACAATCCGTGTTGACAGAAATTCTTTCTGTATTCCTCCTTACTATCATCACATTTCTTGTTACATCATCACTAAAGGGATCAAAAACACGACACCATTTCCTTGTCGAACTCAATGGTTTCCTGTTCGCTTTGGCGGAGATTTCCCTGATCGGTTACATTTCCCTTTATGTTTTCACACACTACAATTACCTTGTAACAGTGATCAGTCCGATCCTTGCTGTTGTAGGAGGGTACTTTGCGAGTACAGCATATCATTTCGTTGTGGAGCGAAAGCAACGAGTGTTGATCAAGAGCATGTTCAGCACATACGTTAATCCCACCGTCGTAGAAGAATTGATATTGAACCCGGAGAAGCTGACGCTTGGTGGCGAGCGCAGAGAGCTTAGTGTTCTTTTCAGCGACATCGAGGGATTCACGACTATCTCTGAGGGCATGCCTCCCGAACAATTGGTTGGCTTGCTTAATGAGTACCTGAGTGCGATGACAGCGATTATTCTGAAGAACCATGGCACGCTTGACAAGTACGAAGGGGATGCCGTCATGGCATTCTGGGGCGCTCCGATCCGACAGAACGACCACGCCGTGCGGGCTTGTCTGAGCGCAGTAGAGATGCAAGAGGCTCTTGTTGAAATCCGCAGGTCATGGGACAAACAAAACAAGCCGCTTATCAACGTTCGTATCGGTATCAACTCCGGCGAAATGGTTGTTGGCAATATGGGAGGAATGGGAAAGTTTGACTACACTGTGATCGGTGACAGTGTGAATCTCGCATCTCGATTGGAGGGCACAAACAAACTGTACCGTACGCGCATCATCGCCAGCGAACGCACTTATGATCTGGTGAAAGATCGGATCCTGGGGCGCGAGTTGGACCTCATCGCCGTGAAGGGTCGCACTGAACCTTTGCGCATCTACGAGCTCATCCAGACCATGAATTCTCGTCGGTCAACCAATATGGAGAAATTTCTTGAAGAGTATGCCCATGCAGTCCGGATGTTCCGTAACCGATGCTGGCGTGAAGCAAGAACGCTTTTTGAGGAAGCACAGAAGATACAACCCGAGGATTTTCCAACGCAGCTTTACATTGAACGCGCAAAAGAATATGAACTGAATCCGCCTGCTGACGATTGGAACGGTGTATTCGTTATGTCAACAAAGTAACTACCATCTCATGGCATGCAAGAGACTTTGCTGTACAGAAAAGACATCCGCTTGATCCCTCACTTCTTTTGCAAGAACCAACGCGGTCATTTCATACATTTTTGAGCCCGCCTTAACTATCACGACCCGCGTGATATCACCCTCAGGAGAAGTTCTTGATTCGTAGGAACAGCATTCCATATTGTTTGTTGAGAATTCTTCGGGGGGAACAAGGACAATAGCAGAGTCCCGCGTCATTTTCATAATCAGCGTTGCGACTGCGGGCAGACCTTCAGCATTGATGGTCTTGCGAGCTTCCTCATCTATCACGATCTCCCTCACGTCGATCGTTGCTGCATAGTCACGTCTCACCAGCCAGAGAATGCTGTTGTGTAAATGTGCATCGTTCGATGCGTCAAGCCAGCCATCAGGAATCTTATATCGAAGATCTCCCTCAGGAGAAACAAGGTACTCCGGAGCAAGTGGATAACTGGTAGAATAGGGTGAACTTGCGCAGCCCGACAAAGCGATGATGCTCAGCAGCAAGCAATAGAAAGAAGCGATACTACAGCAGCGTCCCACTAAAACTCGCTGGTACGTTTGTACTGTTCAGCTTCCAGTGTAAAGAGAAGTGAAATACGATGCGTATCGCCGATGCGATCCGCAGATGAGGCAAATCTTGCGAAAGAATAATCGATGTTAAGCTTCGGCAGTTTCAAACCGGCCCCAACAGTGAATTGCTTGACGTCACTATACCCAACCCGCAGAGCAACAAGCTGCTTAAACTGAAACTCCATACCGCTGTGCATGTCGAAACTGACTGGTCCGAGGTGCGCTGTGGATGCAGAGCGGCGGTTTTCGAATCTCACATCAAAATCCACCGCGGGCACAAATCGTCCGCCAAGTGCATCAATGAAATATGCCGAACCTATTTTCATGGTAGGCGAAATCAATTCATTGGTCCCGGTGTCCCAGGCGAGAAATGTAGTAGTAATATCTTGGAGGTTGGCGCCCAGTACAACGTCATCGAATGGTGTGTACCACAAACCTATATCGAAGCCGATACCGGTGGCAGAGTTGTCCCCCAATTCACGCCGGATAATCTTTACATTTGCGCCATAGGAGAAATCATCGGACTGCTTCTTCGAATAGGTAAAATAGAACGCCCAATCAGCTGCGTTGAAATACGTGACTCTACTTGGATCCGTCCGGGTGAATTGGTTTGGGTCATAGGTAAGGTTACCGTTTGCATCCAACCCGGCATTCCGTGTGTCTGGTATGTCATCAACACCAACCCGAATAATGCTGAGACCAAGGCTTGTGTTAGAACCGAAAGGCATCGCAAACGCGCCGTAATCGTAATTGACAAGACTGCCAAATTGCTCATCGTGCATAAGGGTAATCTGGGGATAATTCATATGCGATAACCCCGCGGGATTCCAGTAACCCGCTGTTACATCATTTGCAAGCGCAACAAACGCTCCACCCATCCCAAGCGCACGGCCGCCGGCACCAAGTGCAATAAACTCCCCCGCGTACTTCGCAACGCCTGTACCCGCAACAACAGGTGCAGCGATCATCATCGCTGCTATTAACCCACGAATTCTCATTTCTTCACTCCTCGATGAAAAAGCCGGTCCATTATTTCAGACCGGGCACATTAGAACTGTTTCAAAGTAACTTGTTCATGCAACACTCTGT
>JBGPGQ010000029.1:0-17457 GCA_041483995.1 Bacteroidota bacterium | reverse complement strand
TCCTGCAAAATTCCAATGTCCGGCAAAAAAAGTATTCCATTCTTCGGCCGTCATTTTAGAAAGCTCTTTCTGTTCTCTGGTGTGTTTAGGGGCTTCACCTAATTTTTTTAGAACCAAGATAAACTCATAATCAATTTTCAAAATGCCGTTTCGTGGATAAGGATACGAACCCATTTGGACACCACCACCTGTTGTGTTTGATGTTGTTACCTTCTGCCAGATGATAGCACCCATATAGTCAAACCCAATATTCTCACAAAATCTGATTATCTCCTCACGAATCGGAATAACTTTGTAGCGTCCGTAATAAACCGCTCTAGCAAATTGGTCGCCAATATTCACACACAATCTGCAACCGTTGTGAAGCACACGATAACATTCTTTCCAAACAAGATTGAGATTGTTGATGTAGTTTTCGTACGTATCGTGGAAACCTATCTGATTCTCGTCGCCATAGTCCTTGAGTTGCCAATATGGAGGCGAGGTAATGACGAGATGAACAGACTCGTCAGAGAGCTCCGTCATCCGTCTTGAATCGGCGACTATTATTTTATGATGGGTAGCCATTGTTTGTTTGCAATGTACAGAATTCAGATGTCAAATACTAGTCAATGTTCGTTGACCCAATTCAACATATACTCCGCATCTTCCTTCCATGTTGGCTGGGCTACCACAAAGTGGTTACGGCCTCAAAACCCTGAAAATATCACTCATCTTCTCGCCCAAACCAATAGGTCTGCGTTTGGGTATAGGTAAGGGTGGCGGCTCCATGAGTTGCTTAATCTCTTCTAGAACATGCACGATCGCCCGCTCATGTACATCAAGACGACCGGTCAGTTTCTTCTCAAGCTCATGGAGTTTTTCTGCCAACACCTTGTTGGTCGAAAGAGCTTCTCGCATCTTCACGAACGCCCGGACCACAAATACGCTCATCTGCACGGCGCGCTTGCTGTTCAGAACGTTGGCTGCCATGATTGCTCCGTGCTCTGTAAATGCATACGGAAGCGTTCGTCTGCCACCACGGCCAACCTTTGATATCGCAATTTGCGATGTCAAAGCTGCGAACTCTTCCTTCGAAAGTTGAAACATGAAGTCCCCCGGAAAACGCTCACGATTCCGCTTTACGGCCTCGTTGAAGCGGAACGTCGGAATGCCATAGACTCCTGCAAGGTCAGAATCCAGAATGACGCGCTGATCGCGGACGACGCGAATCAATGATTCTACATGGATTGTTGGAACATTCCGCTTGTCCTTTTCACGCATGGATATCAATGCTCGTTAACCAATTCGACGTATACTCCGCATCTTCCTTGCGGTCGGTTTGCCCAACACAAAGTGGTTGCGGCCTTCAAACTCTTTGTAATCAAGGATGCGGTCGCAATTTGCGACTCCTTCATGGAAGATGATATCGCAATTTGCAATGTCAAAGCTACAAACTCTTTCCTGGAAAGTTGGTAAGGATTGGGTAAGGTTCAGAGAAACAAAGCTGGAAGAACTGTAGGCGAACGCCATCGCATTGTCAAGCATTCTGCGAAAACAGACAAATGATGGCTACATGCCTTTAGGACCACCCCCTGCCCCCTCCTCGGCATTGTTTATTCACAAGGAGGAGGGGTGTGAAATGCTCTGGTTATGTTTACGATGATTTCAGTTGAAAATCCGAGAACGAGGTTCCATCCATTTTGTATGCACTACCAAAGCCAAGTCCCGGCTTTGTTTTGTTTCAGGGAGGAGGGGTGTGTTGTGCTCGGTTATGACTACGATGATTTCAACTTCAAAGAACAAAATCCAAGAATTACGCCCCCTCCCCTTTCTATGCATCGTCCGAGCCAAGGGGAGGGTCGGGGTGGGGTCGCTATGCCGCTTCCTTCACGCTGAACAACTCTATCTCCTGCTCCTTCCCTCTCAGACGAATACTCCCCATGCTTTCCGGACTGAGGTATTCGCTGATGGAAATTCTTTTGAGTAAGTCTTGTGAAAGCAGAAGATCCCGACCCAACACCGTGCATTCCGAGCGTATCCTTGCCGCCGTATTGACCGTGTCGCCATGGAACACCATATCACGTTTGATGTCTCCGATGAGACCTGCAATCACTGTGCCGTAATGGAATCCGGCTTTGAAGGTCGGTGTAAATCCGTACTTCCGCTCGTACTTGTCGCTCACTGCGGCAATCGCGGTGAAGACGCGGAAATAACAGTTAATGCAATTCGCATCGCGCAGCCCCTTCTCTCCCGTCCATGTTACCACAACTTCGTCGCCCACGTATTGATAGATCTCTCCCTTGCTGTCAATGATGGCTGGAGTAATATCATAGAAGAAGTCGTTCAGGAAACGATGATACAGGGCGTGTCCTAATTTCTCAGCTATAGTGGTTGATGATTTGAGATCAAGGAACATAAATACGCGCTCTTCTTCGACCGGCTTGTGGTACTTGCCGATCAGGAAATTGAACAATGCATGCGGGCCGAGCATCCGGTTTATCCGTCGGAAGACACTAATGAACAAGATCACGGCAAGGGCATACAGGTTAATGGTGAGAAATTCAGTGCTACCCATGCCCTGGTTGGAACCAACTGCCTGGAACGCCTGGGTGAACGAAAGCCCATGGAATATCACCAAATGCGAACCCATAACTACAATGATGATCATGTTAGTGGCAATGGCGTAGTAGAACGTTTGAGCAAGAATAAAGAGCGAGAACCGCAAGCGTCTGAGATACGTTTGAAAAATATACATCTCTCCAAATGACAATGAAAGTCCGAGAAAAAATCCGATTGCAATCCCGTTGAGATGGGAGTGCCAGGCGGGAGACCCGGGCTGCTGGCTTGTTGTAAAGATGAACGGGTAGACAAAGCCACAGAGCATCGATACGAGTGTCGCGTTGGCAATGGTTGTGAGCTTGCGTCTGGTTGCCGCTTTGAGATGTGGGGGATTCATGTATGTACCCTATGATAGTATAGAAAAACGTTTTCTCCTCTTCAATATGCATCATCCAGAGCAAAAGAGGATTCTATCTTGATCCATGGTTGTGCACTTGTCACCACCCCCCTGCCCCCTCCTTGGCTTTGTTTATTCACTGGGTGGAGGGGTGTGTTATGCTTTGGTTACGTTATACATTCCGGAACGACACTCCCTCCCCTCTGTGCGTATTATCGGAGCCAAGGGGAGGGTCGGGGTGGGGTCACACCTGCGCAAATGTTACACAAAGGTGAAAGGAAAGTCAAGATAAGTGGGAAACGTCCTCTTGCCTCCTTCATTCTATCTCCGTATTTTGTGTGGCCTCTCGTTTTCACAATTACTGAAGGAGTCTTGCTCATGTTGCGCTCAATGATATTTTTCTGCCTTGTTATTTCTCTCTCCACCCCCTATCGACTGCTCAGCGAAATCAGCTCTGCCGATACCACAAAAGCCGAGAAAGACACCACTGCAAAGAAGGACGAGAAATGGGATGTCGCCGCGAAGCACGGCCCGTCTCAGGATATTGAGTTCGATACCGACGAAGGGACCTGGATGTCCGTCGATGTAAGTCCTGACGGAAAGAAGATCGCCTTCGACGTCCTCGGTGATATTTACATCATGCTGATGGAAGGCGGCCAGGCAACTTTGCTCAGCGACGGCACGCCATATGAAACACAGCCGAGATTCAGCCCGGACGGAAAAAAGATCTCTTTCACGAGCGACCGTGAGGGCTGCGACAATATCTGGGTGATGGATGTTGATGGAAAGAATCGCCATTCGATCACAAAAGAGAAGGACCGACAGACAAACAATGCTGTCTGGGCTCCTGACGGAAATTACCTGATCGCACGGAAGCACTACCGCAACACACGCTCCCTCGGAGCCGGTGAGATGTGGATGTACCACATCAGTGGGGGCGATGGCGTACAGCTCACCAAACGACATAACTGGCAGCAAAACTCCGCTGACCCTGCTCTATCTCCAGATGGCCGGTATCTTTATTGGGATGATGATGTCAGCCCAGGCGGCGCGTACCAGTACAATCGCGATCCTTATGGTGTTATCTATGTAATCCAACGACTTGATCGTGAAACTGGAAAAGTGCAGAGCTTCGTCAATGGCAACGGCGGTTCAGTCCGCCCTCAACCTTCTCCTGATGGAAAACTCCTTGCATTTGTGAGACGAGTGAGACTGAACAGCGTTCTCTATCTCCGTAACATTGAAACGGGCGAAGAATGGCCAATCTATGACAAACTCAGCAGAGACGCGCAGGAAACGTGGGCGATCTTCGGATTGTATCCGGGATTCTCCTGGACGCCCGATGGAAAGTCGATCGTCATTTCAGCAAAAGGAAAAATCTGGAAGGTGAACGTCACGACCAAAGAAGCTGTACAGATTCCCTTCACAGCTCACGTCAAGCAAACAATTACCGACGCTCTCCGCTTCCCTCAACAAGTTGCGCCCGAAAAGTTCGATGTAAAGATGCTTCGGTGGGTAACAACTTCTCCCGACGGCAAATCGGTCGTCTATAACGCGCTGGGTCATCTGTATGTCAAGGCCCTGCCCAGTGGCGAACCAAGACGATTGACGACAGATGAACAATTCGAGTTCTATCCTTCCTTCTCGTCTGATGGAAAGTGGATTGTGTACACAACCTGGACGGATCAGGACAAAGGCGGAGTGTACAAAGTAAAGTCTTCCGGTGGTAAAGGAATCAAACTCACTGCGGCAAAAGGAACGTACACAGAACCTTCATTCTCACGTGATGGAACACGGATCGTGTTTGGGAAACAAGGTGGTGATCTTCTGCGCGGGCAGACATACGCGAACGATCCGGGTATCTACTGGATTCCTTCCGATGGCGGTACCGCAACATTGGTCACCGAAGAAGGCTCAACTCCTCTATTCAATAAGAAGGGGGACAGGATATTCCTGATCTCAGGTGAAGGCGAGAAAACCGCGCTGATCAGCGTGAACCTGACCGGCGGGGATCGGCGCGTTCATCTCACATCCGACAATGCCCAACAGATTGTCCCGTCACCTGACGAACAATGGGTGGCTTTTACTGAACGCTACAATTCCTATATCGCCACCCTTCCCATGACTGGCCAAGCTGTGCAGATTGGGCCAAGTACATCGGACTTTCCGGTGAAGCGTGTAACCCGTGACGCGGGCATGTACCTTCACTGGTCTCCAGACAGCAAGACGGTCTACTGGTCGCTGGGACCTGAGCTCTTCTCCCGCACACTTGCAAACACATTCAAGTTTGTTGAAGGTGCGCCAGACAGCATCCAGGAAAAACCGGATACCACCGGAATCTCCATCGGCTTCAAGGCCGCAACCGATAAACCATCTGGAAGTATCGCCCTGATCGGCGCAACAGTCATCACCATGAAAGGAGACGAAGTTCTCTCCAACGCAACAATCCTTGTCGAGCAGAACCGTATCAAATCGATTGGGACCGCGAATGCTGTTGCAATTCCGGCCGGGACAAAGACAGTGGATGTTTCAGGCAAGTACATCATGCCGGGAATAGTTGATGTACATGCACACGGGCCTGCCGGCAGCACCGGGTTTACTCCGCAACAGAACTGGGCGTTCTATACAAGCCTTGCATTTGGCGTCACAACAGAACATGACCCATCGAACGATACTGAAGAAGTGTTCGCGAGTTCCGAGCTTCTGAAAGCAGGAATGGTCATCGGACCCCGACTCTATTCAACCGGAACTATTTTGTATGGAGCGGAAGGAAGCTTCAAAGCCGTTATCAATAGCCTCGATGATGCGAAGTCCCACCTGAGACGACTGAAAGCCGTCGGGGCATTCAGCGTGAAAAGTTACAACCAGCCCCGGCGTGATCAACGCCAGCAGGTCATTGAGGCGGGTCGGGAATTGCAGATGATGGTCGTGCCGGAAGGCGCGTCAACATTTTTCTGGAACATGTCGATGATACTCGATGGCCACACAGGCATCGAACATTCATTGCCGGTCTCGCCGTTATACAAAGACGCGGTCACTCTTTTTGCCAAAAGCCATTCCGGTTACACACCCACACTTATTGTGAGTTATGGCGGGCTCTTCGGAGAAAACTACTGGTACACGAATACAAAAGTATGGGAGGACAAGCGTCTTCTCACTTTTACGCCTCGCTCAGTCATTGACGCGCGCTCTCGACGAAGGATGATGGTTGAGGAAGATGATTGGAACCATATTGAAAACGCCAGAGGAGTAAAGGCTGTGGTTGATGCGGGAGGGAAAGCGCAGCTTGGCGCACATGGACAGTTGCAGGGACTTGGTGCTCATTGGGAGCTCTGGATGTTCGTGCAGGGCGGGATGACGCCAATGCAGGCAATTCGTTGTGCGACACTCTCAGGTGCACAGTACATCGGCCTGGACAACGACCTCGGCTCCCTCGAACCGGGCAAGCTTGCCGACCTCATCGTGATGGACAAGAACCCTCTGGAAAGGATTCAGAACAGTGAATCGATCCGTTACGTCATGAAAAATGGCAGGCTCTACGATGCCGCAACCATGAACGAAATTGGCAATCACCCGAAGGAGCGTTTACCATTCTATTGGGAAGGTGGGAAAGATCCTGGCGCCACAAGCCTCGATACGGATTTGGAGTGATGAACCCAATGTATCAGAGGTATTGGCATGGAGCCTTGGAAGGGCCAACCTTTGGTGCTGTCCCAATTGTCATGATACGCCCTCGCTCAGGGTAACGAAAAGGATCGCCATGGTAAACGAAGTCGAACCATGACGATCAGAAACAAGGAAAAACACCGAGCATTAACCGGTATTGACTTTCTGAAATGATCTAACGACCTTAAGTAAGTTTCGCACCTTTCTACACGCCTTGTTCTTTCATCCGCTGGCCTCCACAGTCTGAACGTGGTGTTATCAGCCGGCGCATATCCTTATTCCAAATTGTTTGTTAACCTCGTTGCACACTCCGGGAGTGTGCAACATAAATCCACATCAAGAACCTCAGTAACAATGCTATGTTGCTGTAACATCTGAACCGGTGGACGCAAAGGTACTATGAAACCTTCGACCCCCACCTAAATCGATCCACTTCGGAGGCACTAAGATGAAAAAAGTATCGCTTATCGCCGCCCTGCTAAGTTTTTCACTCCCGTTTTCCACAGCTACTGCCCAAGAACGAGTGCATGATGACCGTATTTGGTTAACGCCACGTACCGACTATCAAACCAGGAATATGGGAGAATTCTCTTCTCCTGTGGTGCATGATGTGCCGGTATCTTCAGAACGCCGAGTCCTAAAAAGTTTGTTCGGCACTCTTACTATAACTCCCAATATCCGGGTCCACCCCAACAACTCTACGACGCAAAGCGAGATGAGTATTGCTGTACATCCTAGCAACCCGGATATACTGCTCGCGGGTTCGAACGCAGTCGATTTTTCTCTCGGTGTTGGAAGCCAAGGGTGGTACTACTCGACGAATAGCGGCAACACGTGGGGAGGTAGCGACACATTGCCAACACACACAAATCTTTTTGAGCAGTTGTCAGACCCAGCGGTTGCAATTGATATTGACGGAAGACTGTTTTTCAATGCGTTAACGATCTCAACCAATGTCTTCGTTTCACGGTCTACGAATGGAGGCTTGAACTGGTCCAAGGCAGTGATCCCGGCGTCCGGCAGCGGATCGGACAAAAATCACCTAGCGGTCGATGTTAATCCTTCGAGCCCTTTTGCAAATTCAGTATACACTGCCTACACAGATTTTAGTCTTCTAATTCCTCCCATTGTCTTTTCACGGTCGACAGACGCAGGCCAGACGTTTTCAAATCCTACCAGCATAAGCGGCTCCACTGCTTCCCAATTCGCCCAGGGAGTTAACCTTGCCGTTGGGCCGAACGGCGAATTGTACGCCGCCTGGTCAGGCTACAATTCGTGGCCACCACCCGTCACGACTCAACTCGGGTTCAATAAATCGACAAATGGCGGGGCGAGCTGGGGAACAGCGTCAACCATCAGACCGGTAAATGACCTGCGCGGTTCATTGAGCAAAGGTGGAAACTCGATTCGGGTGAGCAGCTTCCCATCGATGGCAGTAGATCGGGGCACAGGACCGCGGCACGGATGGATATACATTGTGTATGCTGAAAAGAATTCCATCCAGCCAGATGTGTTTTTGATCCGATCTACAGATGGGGGATCCACGTGGACCAGCCCCCACCGAGTGAACAGTGATTCGAGTGGGAACGATCAGTGGTTTCCCTGGATCGCCGTCGACCCTACAACTGGACTATTAGCCGTAACATACTACGACAGTCGCAATTTTGCCAGTAACGATTCTGCGCAGGTATATGTTTCTCTCTCACTCGACGGAGGTAACAGCTTTGAAGATTTCCTAGTAAGCGATCAGGCATTTCTTCCGGCGCCAATATCCGGTCTTGCATCAGGATACATGGGTGACTACATCGGCGTTGCAGCCTTGAACGGAAAAGCCTGGTGCTGTTGGAACGACAATCGCACGGGAATTCACCAGGCATATGCCTCCACAATGACGTTCATTAACGTAGGTTCGCCTCGACGCATTACCGTCAGCCCGGATTCACTCAACTTTGGAGGAGTTTTTGTCGGCTATCACGATACACTTCAACTCAGTGTTCGTAACGTCGGCTACCCCGACACACTAGTTGTCTCAAACATTACGTCGGATAATCTTCACTTTGCACCTCTCCTTTCATCATTTGTACTGCCGGGTGGACAAGGAAGAACTGTCCAGATTACTTTCTCCCCCACACTCCCAACAGGCATGCAGACCGGACTCTTGACCATAGCTAGTAATGACACCGCGAGACCGATCGTTACAATACCACTCCGGGGACTCTCAACGCAGCCACCAAACATCACTGTCGTGCCCGAGACTCTCGGCTTTACTGTCAATGAGGGAGACAGCACCTCTGGCACAACGACTATAGGCAATACCGGACTTGGTGACCTGGTGTTCCAGATAGAATCTGATTTCCTTTCGCTTGGCGCTTCCAAGCCCAATGCATCCAATGGTCAGAAGCCGAACGGAGTGGTTCCGAACAGAGGGATAAACATGAGTTGGATCATGCCCACGGATAGAGAACTTTCTGAATCCCGTGTATTACAAAAAATACCTGCGAGCAGCCTGCTTCCCCTTATCGTGGGAGACTCTGTGGGCGATGGTTCACCAGTCGACATCAAAGAAATACGCGGGCGCGCGGCAGGGGGGAACCTCGAACTCCAATTGGTATTTGCAACAATGATAAACCGATTCGACTTTGGCGGCTATCTGGGATTTGACACAGACCAAAATCGTCTCACAGGGATTCCCCTGCCTGTTGGTCTCTCTGGACAGGATGTTGGATGCGAGTACTTTATTTCCTTTTTTGGGTTGCCAACAGTGAATATCTATAACTCCAGCAGTGTGCTGATCGGCGGTGTGAGTGCCAGCGTTGATTCTTTCAGTTTCACATGTGTCATACCTCTTTCCTTGTTGGGAAACGATGACGGGAGAATCAATCTTGCCTCAGTAGTAGGAAACTCCTCCGGACCAACCGATTGGATACCTGATGTTGGCCACGGCACCGTCGGTTCAAATTGGCTCTCATTTGCACCCAACAGCGGAGTCGTCGTACCAGCCGGAACCGCACCAATCACAGTACATGCTCGCTCTGCTGGTCTCTTGGGCGGTACTTACTTTGCCGCGCTCCATGTGCATAGCAATGACCCGGTGCGTCCCCTTGTTGATTCGTATGTTCGGCTCCGGGTAATTGGGGCTCCAAACATCGGACTTTCCGCTGATACTGTTGAATTTGGAGATGGTTTCATTGGCCATGCAGATACTCTTGCTCTCGGCGTCTCTAATACAGGATCAGACACGCTGCTTGTGTCGGGAATGTCTAGCAACAATCCAAGATTCGCAATTGCCGGAAATTCTGTAATTGCGGTGCCACCACTTGAGACTCGGAATGTCCAACTTGTTTTCCTGCCAATCGCCGTTGGGGTACAAAACGGAACCCTCGCCATTTCGAGCAACGACCCGAGCGATCCGACAGTACATGTATTTATGCGTGGCAATGGAATCCATCCACCGATCATTGGCGTGTCACCCGATTCGCTTGCATTTACGGTGAATGAAGGGGATAGCGCACAATTACCACTGACAATTTCAAATACGGGACTTGGGCAATTGAACTGGAATATTACAAACACCCTTTCTTCTGCTCATGTGACACTCCGGTCCAGATCGGCATTTGAGATGCTCTCACTCCAACCGACAACCAGGAATTCTCCTCTCTCAGTCAAGGAGGAACAACCTACAATTTCTCCCTATTCCCTAACGCAATTCGGACGACTCGATGGTTCGCGACATATTCTGGCGTGGGTACCGTACACGGACTTGACAACTGGAGGCGAATACGAAAACGTTGTGAATGCAATCTTGCAGTTTTTCACAGATTTCACACTGGATACTTCAATGACGACCAACCCCACCGCCTTCGCGTCGCAGTTATCTGGGAAGGACATCCTCATTATTCCAGAACAGGAGGGCATATTCGATCTATCTGCAGTCGGAACTGCATTCAGCAGCACTGTTTCTTCGTTTCTGAGTACAGGGAAAACAATGGTCGTCATGGATTACCTGACAACGGGATCCACGACGTTTCTCAACGGCACCGGATTGATGGACATAACACCGCTCTCGAGTTTTTCTAACACAACCGCAGTTGTGTTTGACACATCAAGCTCAATTGTCAATGGCGTACCAAGTACATTCCAGACCATGGATGGTACAACCACTCATTCTTCGGTCTCTGGTAGAAAGATAGTGATCGAACAGACTACAGGTCAGAATCTTGTAACACTCAAGGAATTTGGGAACGGCGGGATCATTTTTATCGGGATGGATTTCTTTTCATACGACTCCGACATGGCACACTTGCTTGCAAACACAGTACAGTTTGGGGTCCCAAGCTGGCTCAGTGAAGTACCAACGAGTGGGAGCACTCCCCCGGGAGGAAGTGAAATAGTTCAGGTAAAAGTCAGGAGCGCCGGACTCGACGGCGGAACCCTTAACGCAAATATTGTTATCCATAGCAATGACCCTGCCCGTCCAAGCGTAAGTGTTGGGTTACAACTGACTGTGATCGGAGCTCCAAACATTGTTCTTTCGGACGACTCGCTCAATTTTGGAGAAACATTTATCAACCATCCGGATACACTGGTTCTGACCATATCAAACAATGGCTCAGACACGCTTCGGGTAACCAGCATATCATCCTCCAACCCTGTATTCTCTATCTTAACAGGTAGTGTATTCAACATTCCGCCTCACGGCAATCATTCTTGCCCGACGCAATTTCTACCTACTTCATTAGGTCTTCAAACGGGCAATTTGGCGATTGCAAGCAATGACTCGAGCAACCCGTTGACTTTTGTATTTCTGACGGGAACGGGCACGTACCCGCCGCAGATTGGAGTCTCGCCCGATTCCTTGGGGTTTACTGTGAACGAGGGGGACAGCGCTTCTGGCACATTGACGATACGGAATACAGGCCTGGGGAGCCTTTCTTTCGTTATTGAGAATGAACTTCTGACGACACTTTCCGTGTCGCGTCAGGCAACGGTCTCAACTACCTTCGTAGGAAGTTCAGGCATTGTTAAGAACTTGCAGTCTGATTTGCTTGCCAGAAGAATGGATCCCTACAGAATGAAGCCTGACTCTCCTGTTTCGTTGCAGAAGAAGGATCGTGGGTTACGCAAAGCTCACGTGTCAGAAAAATTTCTGCCGGCTCTGCAAGGAGGTGCCAGGCTTTTTGGAGCGGCATCCAGTACAATTTCTGAAATCGATATTTCTACAGGAAGTGTTATCAACAGTTTCCCGACTCCAGTGATCACATCTGACGGTCCCACCGGCTTGGCGTTTTCCGGTTCACGACTCTACTTTACAGACGCATTCCAGACCTCACTAGTATATGTCCTCAAGCCTTCAGATGGTTCAATCATCACATCGTATCCTGCACCATCAGCAAGTATAGATGGGCTTGCGTATGTAAATGGCAAACTCTATGCGGAGGACTATGCAAGCTTCGTTATCTACGAACTGAACGCGGAGAATGGCCAGTTGCTCAGGACCATCACTCCGCCTGTTCCGATAGGTGGTGGAATGGATGGCGGGAATGGTAGACTCTTCGCCAGCAACTTCGGCGTGCAAATTTATGAACTGGATATCAATACCGGAGCCGTTGTCAATTCCTTCGTTCCTGTCTCAAGTGTCTATGGACTGGGGTTCACTGGCTCAAGATTGTTTGCGAGTGTGCCGGGTAACGGAACGGTTGAGTATGATCCTAATACGGGCCAATTTCTTGGACCGATCTCTTCCATAGGCTTCGCAGCACTTGCTGGTGGTGGTGTCGAATGGCTCTATGAGACTCCACTCAGCGGGGCTATTGCACCCGGCGATAGTACCAGCATAACAGTACATGCCCGATCCGCAGGATTGTTGGGAGGAGCATATCACGGACTCATCCATGTTCTGAGCAATGACCCCATACACCCAACCACAGATGCATCTGTTCGATTGACCGTTATTGGTATCCCGAACATCGCATTTTCTGCAGATACACTGACTTTCCATGACACGTATGTCGGTTATGCGGATACGCTCGTCCTTGGTGTTTCAAACATCGGCTCCGACACTCTTCGCGTCACAGGGACAGCATCCAGCAATCCTCGATTTTCAATGATTGATTCTCCCGTTTTCAACATACTGCCGTTTGGAAGCCACGATGTCCGCCTGCAGTTCTCTCCCAATATCTCTGGCCTTCATGACGGAATACTCACCTTTTCGAGCAATGATCCAAATGACCCGACGAGCAATGTACACCTCAGAGGTTTGGGACTTTACCCTCCCGTGATTTCTGTCGTACCTGATTCAATCGATTTTACTCTCACACTCGGTGATAGCGCGACCACATCAATCTCCATTTCGAATTCCGGATTGGGGACACTGCATTGGAATATCACGAATGAGTTTACAAGTGAACTTGCTGCAACAACGAACCGGAGGAGTTTCAATGAAATGCAGTTGCTTGCAAAACAAACGCTTAACTCTTCTCTAGGTACAGCCAAACGACCTCCCACAATTTCACCATATGCGATCGAACAGTTTGGTGCCCTTTCCGGAACGCGTCGTTTCCTTGCATGGATACCGTACACAGATAGAAATCCAGGTGGAGAATACGAAAACACCATCAATGCCATTATGCAATTCTTCACCGATTTCACACTGGACACTTCCATGACGACTGATCCTGCCGCTTTTGCGTCGCAGTTGTCAGGGAAGGACGTTCTCATTATTCCAGAACAAGAGGGCATATTCGATCTATCTGCAGTCGGAGCTGCTTTCAGCAGCACCGTTTCTTCATTCCTGGGAGCAGGGAAAACGATGGTTGTCATGGATTTTCTAACGACAGGGTCCACCACATTCCTTAACGGCACCGGATTGATGGATATAACATCGCTCTCAAGCTTTTCCAACACAACCGCAATCGTTTTCGATACATCGAGCTCGATTGTCAATGGCGTACCAAGTACATTCCAGACCATGGATGGTACAAGCACTCATTCTTCGGTCTCTGGTAGAAAGATAGTGTTCGAACAGACCACAGGTCAGAATCTTGTAACTCTCAAGGAGTTTGGAAACGGCGGGATCATTTTTATCGGGATGGATTTCTTTTCATACAACTCCGACATGGCCCGCTTACTTGCTAACGCAGTTCAATACGGAAATCCATCGTGGCTAAGTCAGTTTCCCACCAGTGGGACAATTGCACCGGGAGGCAATCAAAGTGTAGCCGCTAAGGCAAAGACTGCGGGCCTTGGTTGCGGTTCGACGTATGGCGCCCTCGTAGATATACACTCTGATGACCCCGTCAATCCGCACAAGACAATCCCGGTACGTTTGAGAGTACTCGGCACATCCCACATTGGCCTTTCAAATGATACACTTGTTTTCCCTGAGACGTACATCGGCTATCCGGATACTCTTGCATTTACCATTTCGAATTCCGGCTGCGATAGTTTGCACGTAACGGGAATGACACCGGGCAGCGTGCAGTTCACGATTGTTGGGGCCTCTTCTTTTTATGTACCTCGGAATGGCACGCGAGATGTGAAGGTCAGGTTCTCACCGACAAGCGCCGGCCATGTCAGCACGACGCTGAATGTCTCGAGCAATGATCCCGGAAATCCGGTCCGCACATTAATTCTGAATGGAGATGCGGCCTTTGCCCCCTCCATAAGTGTGAGCCCGGATTCGATTGTGCGCACACTCCATCAGGGAGACACAACAACGGTGTGGTTACGCATCGGCAATTCAGGAGCCGGTCAGTTGCGTTACAAAATGCACGAGGGCTTCAATGCCAGCCTACGGGAAGAGATGGTCGGTGATACCACTGTTACCGCTCCACCCTCGAGTTTGCGAATGTATGGTAACATTTATTCCGCAAGTTCCGCAACAGTCCTCCGGGAGTTCAAAGCCTATCTTGGTATTTCCTCAGCAACGGAGCTTCGGTTTGACGTGTATGTGTCGAGCACGGTCGCCGGTCCTTACGCTCGGATTCAAGAAACCATCATCCCTAATTCAGGAACGGGAACCCGGTTCTATTCCTCGGGACCTTTGGATGTACCACTCTTGAACGGGCAGTTCTATTTCATCGCAGTAGCATTTCAGGGCTCAGTGATACACTACAGACAAGTTGTAGCACTCCCTGTTCCGGTCTCGTTTGGCCAAATCCCAAACAGCGGGTTTGTAGGAGGATATCCTCCTGCTGCAAGCGTAACACCGTTGCGATCAGCGATTACGTTATGGACCCAGACAATTACAACGGGGTTCAACCTCGTCACTTCAATTGTTCCCGATACTGCCGCTGTAAATCCTGGAGATAGCGTTGCCGTCCGAATCGGTTTGAAGGCACCAGCCGCTGCGGGATTGTACAGGGCAACTCTGGATCTGACAAGCAACGATCCTGTACGCCGAACGCTCGCCATTCCGCTTCGTCTTGATGTGCTTACTGGCATCGGAGATGGGGGCAATGGTCTGCCAAAGCAATTTGCACTGTACCAGAACTATCCCACTCCATTTAATCCAGCTACTGTCATCAAGTACGACGTTCCATCCGAAGCAGAAGTGAAGTTGGTTGTGTATGACATACTCGGACAGGAAGTCGCAAGACTTGTGGATGATAAGGTCCAGCCTGGACATTACACCGCAAAATGGAACGTCGCCGAGTTCGCCAGCGGAGTTTATTTCTATCGTCTCGATGCTCAGTCAGCCAGTGGCGATTTCGTAGCGATAAAGAAGATGATCATAGTGAAGTAAGAGGTGCCCATAAATTTGAATTAGTTGGGGAAAACCTGCGGTGGGTTTGATCAATCGATCACTGCGGATGCGCAGTCCTCGAAGGCGATCATTTCTCTTTCGGCGGCTCCCAGAGCTCGATCCGGTTTCCTTCCGGATCCATCACCCAACCGAACCGGCCGTACTCACTTTCTTCAATCTTATCATCAACCTGCACCCCTTCCTTGCGAAGTTGTTTGAGAAGTGAGTGAAGGTCATCGACCCGAAAATTGACCATGAATGGTGCTTTGCTCGGGTCGAAATATTTTGTATCCTGCTTGAACGGTGACCAGACCGTATAGCCAATGTTATCGGGGTTATCCTTCTCTCTCCACTGGAATGACACGTAGCCGTCCTTTTCTGGAAGAATACCAAGGTGTTCTTCATACCATCCCTTGATGGCTTTGGGGTCTTTGCATTTGAAGAAGATACCGCCCAGGCCGGTGACGCGCTTCAATATTGCACAACTCCTTTCTCTTGATGTGATTCTCCGCCTTCAGGACCATAGAAGAAAACCCACGTTGCAAAATCATCCGTAAAGTCCTCAAAGCGGTGTTCAACACCCGCCGGGACGAACAATACTTCTCCCGGTTGAAACGGATGTCTTGTCGCCCCATTGATGAAGTATCCCGATCCGGACATAACCACGTAAACCTCGTCGCGGTTATGTGGTTTCTGATGATCGAGCTTGTCCGGTTTGTAAACCTCAATCTCCAGAGAGCCGTGTCGAAACAAAGAAATAAATTCTTTGCCGGAGGCTTGTTTCAGTCTCGTCAATCCAGCCTCTGGAGTCAGTCGTTTATTCATAATTCATTCCTCTTACTGCACATTATTGAACATGTTGAACAACAAACGAACGAACCTGGCGAACCCACCGCGCCCGACGCTTTTCGTCCGGCACAACAATTCGCAGCGGACCGTCGTTTGTGGGTAACGGCGTACCATCCCGGCTGTACGCGAGGATGACGAGTCTATCCGTGAACGACGGGTCAAGTTCTACGAGCGCAAAGAGGGCCCGGAAATCATCTGAGCCTTGAGCGACAAGAAAAGAGGAAGCGTGTTTTTTGCCCTTCACACTATCCCCGAATTGAACGCCGGCAAGTTGCAGAATACGATACAGTTCGACTCCTTCAAAATCATGCTCGTCCTGGTCACGATCTTGTGCGTGAACAACGCGACGTGGCAGCTTCTGCAAATCTGCGAGCCTCAAATGAAGTGGAGACGACACATCTCCTGTTACTTTGAGTATAACGAGAGTATCGCTGGAAGGCTGGGCACACGCGATAGACGAAGCCAGCAGAAGAAGACTGACGGAAGAAGTGTATTTCATTTGACTACCTTATGGTAGTGAAAACCCTATGAAGCTGTAATTAGTGGTGGCTCCTTACGAATCATCCTGATAATCGCCGTCAGCAGCATACACACAAGGGCACCAAGGGCAGCAACACCCATATCCTTTTGTGCATCCCACACGTCACCCTGTGTCCCGAGATACGCCGCCCCCAGTTCGGGATTCGTCGCTGCCGCCGCCATCCACTCGACGATTTCATAGAGTGCGCTGAAGGCAAGTGTCACATCGAGTGGAAGGTAGTATGCCCAGAAACCCTTGGTATGTGCAACCCGCAGGAAGATCTCCCGGATCGGGTATGCCATGAAGAGACCGAAGCTAAAGTGTACGATCCTGTCAAAATGATTCCTGCTGAGTTGAAAAGCATCCCGCAGCCAGAACCCGAAAGGGACCTCGGCATACGTGTAGTGCGCGCCGATGGAATGCAGTATCATGAACACTGTAATAGTGAGATACGAAAGGTCAGAAAGAGGAAAACGTCTATAGGTAAGCACCAGGACAGGTATGAATGTGAAAACAAGCATATTCTCCAGCAGCCAATCGTCCGGATGAAGTGGCTGAATGGCCGTGACAACCCAGACAACAAGATAGATGAAGAGCAGAATATGCAACAACCGGTTTTTCCTGAAGTCCCGGCGGATTCGCATTGTTGCTGTAGTGAACATATCAACTTTCGCGGTAGTGGCTGGTCAATCGTACGATTTGAGTTGTGGCCATAGCTCCTTCAACGGGACATTCAGATTT
>JBGPGQ010000028.1:0-17689 GCA_041483995.1 Bacteroidota bacterium | reverse complement strand
GATATTTGTTTACATAATCTTGTCACACCCTATGTCAGAAGAAAAAAGCAACATATTCACCCTGTTTCGCAATGCTGATCTTTCACAGCACCTCGCAACTAAGGCGTTGATCGGTGTAGTGCTTGTTGTAATCCTTGCATTGATGTTTCCGCGGGGCGAATCGATAGAGCTAGATTATAAGGTTGGTGAGGTGTGGGTACAAAAGGACCTCATTGCCCCGTTTTCATTTCCCGTCTATCGTGATGAACGTGAGTACGCGGCGGAGGTCGAACAGGTAAAGAAACAGGTGTATCCCGTGTTTGAGCGTGATCCTGAGGCATTGCAACGCCAAAGCACCAAACTCAAGGAATGTATGGATCGCCTCTATGTAACAATAAGGCTGAGAAGCGAATACAGACGTGCTCTCAGAGAGAAACGCGTTTTTGCGGCAGTAGATTCGGCAAGATTATCTCGGGCCATGATGCAACTTGAGATCTCGTTTGATGCTCATGAATGGGATGTGCTGACAGTGCTTGATGGCAAGGGAAAATTGAAGGAAATTGATTCCTCGCTTGATAAACTACTGGGCGAATATTTGCGGGTTGGTGTACTCAACACTCTGAAGAGTGGCCTGAACCGTGTGGATATCGCAGTGCGGCGAGGAACATTTGAGGAGATCACCCAGTCAGCAAAACTGTATGATGAACAGGATGTTATATCACTTCTCGCGAAGCAGCTTCACGATATATATGAAACGGACGATGATGCTGCATTAATCGCAAGTAAGATCGGCGTCAATGTAGTGGCACCCAATATTCGATTTGACAACAAAGCGACAGAACAAGCAACTCGCATCGCGGTGGAATCCGTACCCCTCACGATTGGAACTGTTCAGGAAAACGAACGAGTCGTCGGGAGACATGAACGGATAACCGCAGAGCTAAAATTGAAGCTGGATTCTCTCCGGAGGGCAAGGGCAGAACGAGGTTCCGAATCCGGCGGTCCAATACAAATGGTTGGGATTTTGCTTCATGTAATTATTGTTGTGATGCTCTATGGTATATATTTGTACCTTTTTCGGAAGCGTATATTCGCCAATAATCGGCACCTGGCCCTTATTGCTCTCCTCTTGCTGCTTGAGGGATTCTTTGCCTATGTAACACGCGAGCTGAATGTCAACTCACCTACTGAATATCTCATTGTAGTGCCCGCCGCATCAATGTTGCTTACCATCATATTTGATTCACGTGTGGGGTTCTACGGTACGGTCATTATTGCATTCCTGATTGCCGGTATTCGTGGGAATGATTATTCGATGGCACTTGCATCGGTTGTGGCGGGAGCTCTGTCTGTATATACTGTGCGAGATGTCAAAAATCGAACACAGATCTTTCGTTCGCTTGGATTCATCTTCATGGGATACTCGCTCTCAATTGTTGCGTTGACTCTTGAGCGCTCCGAGTCCATCAGCATGGTGGTCGAGCAGCTCATGTTCGCTCTCGCAAATGCGGTTATCTCACCCGTTCTCACCTATGGTTTGTTGATTTTTGTTGAACGGGTTTTTAGAGTTACAACTGATCTTACGCTTATTGAACTTTCACAGTTTAATCACCCGCTGTTGCGACAGCTTGCAGAGCGTGCTCCCGGAACATACCATCACAGCATGACGATGGCCAGTCTCGCGGAAGCGGCTGCCGCCGCCGTTGGCGCGAACGAGGTGCTTGCACGTGTCGGTGCCTATTTCCATGATATAGGCAAGATCGTCAAACCAACATATTTTGCTGAAAACCAAAAAGGCTCACGGAACAGGCACGACAAACTTGCCCCGCGTATGAGTTCATTGATCATTGCAGCACATATCAAAGATGGAATTGCAATGGCGAGAGAACACAATCTTCCGGACGAAGTCATTGACTTCATCCCGATGCACCACGGGACGACGCGCATGGAGTATTTCTATAACAAGGCACTGGCGTATGCCCAAAACTCTCCCGATGAAACCAAAATCGATGAAATCAAGGAACAGGATTATCGTTACCTCGGTCCCAAACCCCAGACCAAGGAAACCGGCATCCTGATGCTCGCCGACGCAATTGAAGCGACCGTTCGCACGCTGGACGATCCCTCACCTCAAAGACTTGAAGTTGTGATCAATGACTTGATCAAAAGCCGGTTTGAGGAGGGCGAACTGGACGAATGTCCGTTGACTCTGAAAGATCTTACAAAAATTAAGGCAGCATTCCTCGGAATCCTTGTCGGCATTTATCATAGCCGCGTCAAGTATCCTGAGATACCGAAGAAAAGAGCTCCTCGGAAAGCGCAGTCACCAATGGAGGGAATTTCTCCAACGCAGGGCGAACCTCATTCGATCAGCGAATCCAGCAAGGAATGAACAGATACTGTACAGACTATTTGCACTTTCTCGCATTGGAAAAAAACGCTTCCCCTAACACTCTTGCGTCATATAAGCTTGATATTACGCGTTATCTTGAGTTTCTTGAACGTAGACGTATCAACGATATGAACAAGGTGCAGGATCAGCACACTGAGCAGTTCCTTGCCGCGTTAAGCAAGTCAGGTCTTTCGCCGCGGTCAGTCACGCGCGCATGCTCGGCCATCAAGGGTTTTCATAAGTTCCTGTTGGGTGATGGCATAACGACAAGAAATCCAGCTACGGCAATTGATGCACCAAAACTACCGCGAAAACTTCCTGATGTTTTGAGCCAGACTGAAGTTGAGACGATTCTCAGCCAGCCAGGACCAGAACCTGGAGACAAGAAGAGTCTCTGGTTACGTGACAAGACGATACTTGAAGTTCTTTATGCGACCGGAATCAGAGTTTCTGAACTGATCGGTTTGAAACAGTCTCATATCATGGCAGATCAAGAGATTATTCGGGTATATGGTAAAGGATCGAAGGAGCGGATTGTTCCGATTGGTGGTTCCGCACTGCGGTGGATTGGAAGATACAGGACAGAAGGTCGCCCGTTTTTGCTGCGGCGAGGTCAATCACAGGACGCGCTGTTTCTCAATGCCCGCGGCACTCCGATGACACGAATGGCAATCTGGAACGTTGTCCACGAATATGCATCGAAGGCCGGCATTTCCAAAGAGGTGCATCCTCATACGTTCCGGCACTCGTTTGCGACGCACTTGCTGGAAGGTGGAGCGGACCTTCGTGCTGTGCAGGAAATGCTCGGGCATTCAGACATTTCGACGACACAGATATATACTCATATTGACCGCGAGTACCTTAAAGAAGTACACCGCACGTTTCATCCACGCGGGTGAACAACGCATTGGAACCAATACTGCAGGAGACGGCCATGCACCATTCACACCATAACGGTCGCCGGTTCACTCTGGCAGACCTGCGAAAAAACATTGTGGGTATCAATACGCAGGTGCCGCTTCTCGATGGGAGCGAGCAGCCATACATCTTTCTCGACAACGCAGCGAGTACGCCAACGTTTCAGCGTGTTCTTACATGTGTGGAGGAGTTCCTCCCATGGTATTCAGGTGTGCACAGGGGATCAGGCTTTAAATCAGCTATTGCCACGGAAATGTTTGAACGTTCTCATGATATTGTCGGGAACTTTGTAGGGGCTGATCTGAACAGCAACATGGTGATCTTTACCAAGAACACGACAGAGTGTGTGAACAAACTCGCCAACCGGTTCAACTTTCATCGGAACGATATCGTTATTACAACAATGATGGAACACCACTCGAATCTTCTTCCCTGGAGGAAACACGCTACAGTCCTCCATGTCGGCGTTACCGAGGATGGCCACATGGATCTTGTAGTGCTTGCGAAAATGCTTGCCGACTATAAGAGTCGGATAAAGCTTGTAGCCGTTAACGGTGCATCTAATATTACCGGAATCTGTTCGCCAATCCATGACATTGCTGAAATGGCGCATGCCATTGGAGCAAAAATATTTGTCGATGCAGCACAACTTGCTCCTCACAGGCAGATAGCAATGCTTCCGGATGACGATCCACGTCACATTGATTTTTTGGCGCTGTCGGCACATAAGATATACGCGCCCTTCGGTACGGGTGCCCTGATCGGCCCAACGGCATTCTTTGCACAGGGTGAACCGGATATGGTTGGAGGAGGGGTTGTTGATGTTGTAACGCTTGATGGAGTTGTCTGGAACGACTCGCGTCACAAGGAAGAAGCTGGCAGCCCCAATGTCGTCGGCAGCGTGGCGCTTGCAGCAGCGATTGGAATATTGAAAGAGGTCGGACTGGAAAACATAGTGGCACACGAACAGCACCTGCTTGGGTACGCCTACCAGAAGCTGAAACGAATCGAGGATATGATGTTCTATGGTCCAACGGAGAATCTCTCGGAAAAGGTCGGCGTCATACCATTCAATCTTGCCGGTCTCCATCATGGACTTATAGCAGCGATTCTCAGCGCCGAGTATGGCATCGGTGTTCGCAACGGGTATTTTTGTGCCCAGCCATACGTGAAAAAACTCCTGAACGTTACATCGGAAGAGGACCTGAATAGCGGATGTGGGACGTCTTCAGGCGACAAATCCCGCACCCCCGGTCTGGTGCGGGCAAGCTTCGGCTGCTACAGCAGCGAGGCGGATGTTGATGCTCTTGTTGATGCTCTTGAGAGAGTTGCAAGGAAGGAATTCAGTGGAAAATACACGCAAGATCCAAAGTCTGGGACATTTCATGCCAATGGCTATACCATCGATTATGAAAAGTATTTTTCCTTTCTCCCCGTTTCAGGGCCTCTAAGAGAACGAGAGCACTCGGAGTCTGCCTGAAGCCATGATCGAACACTTGTACATATTTCCCATTCTATTATTCTCCGTTATCATTCATGAGATCGCTCATGGATATGTGGCACTGAAACTCGGTGATCCGACTGCAAAAGAGATGGGGCGACTCACGCTCAATCCGATCCCTCACATCGACCTGGTTGGTTCAATCCTTGTTCCGATGTTTTCACTCATCGCAGCCGGAAGTGTGTTCATCGCATGGGCAAAACCTGTGCCCGTGAACCCGATGAATTTTTCCCATCACAAACGTGATGATGTTCTTGTTACTATCGCCGGCCCGCTATCAAATATTATCCTCGCGTTGTCGTGCAGCCTTACTGTGATTGGCCTCAGCATGTGCAGCAAGATTGTCGTGAATCTCAACTCGCCTCTGGCCGGCGAAGGACTGGAGTTTCTTCTGAAGATGTTCTATGGCGGCATATATCTCAACATCGTCCTTGCGGTTTTTAACCTTCTTCCGGTTCCACCGCTTGATGGCTCGCATGTTCTTGCATCGCTCCTTCCAGATAGTCTTGCAGCTCGCTATAGGCGCGTGGGATTCGCGGGGATTTTCATCCTGATTTTGCTGATGCAGGTTCCGGCGTTTGGTATGGTATTTAGCAGTATTATTAGAGGCATATTTACACCCTTTCAATCCATGATCAATTTGTTTCTTTAGGAAGCCGATTTGCAGGAATATTGTTACCGGAATAACGCACTCATGGGTGAGGGGGTCGCTCTCGATGAAATTGCACGACAGTACGGAACGCCGTTGTATGTGTACAGCAAACGTTCGATCGTTGACCACTGCCGGAATATTGAGGAGGCCTTTGGTGCACACGATCATATCACTCGTTATGCGGTCAAAGCGAATGGCAACAAAGAGATCCTAAAGCTGATCGTTCGCGAGGGGTTTGGAGCTGACGTAGCTTCAAAGGGTGAGCTTCATCTCGCGCTTGGTGCAGGATTTGCACCGGAAAAAATTACATTCAGCGGGGTGGGAAAAAGGGACGATGAAATTGCATATGCACTTGGAAACAATATCCACGCTTTTAACGTTGAATCCTCTGAGGAAATCAAGGTCCTTAATCAGATAGCGGGACAGGCGAAGACACGGGCGCGCATCCTTCTCCGGGTCAATCTTGATATCGATGCCGGCGGTCATGCTTACGTTTCGACGAGCACGAAGCACACAAAATTTGGTATCGAACGAAATCACGCGGTTGATGTGTTGCGATGGGCTCAGAGCCTTCCGTTCATTGAAGTGCGTGGCATTCATAGCCACCTTGGTTCGCAGATTACAAAAGTGGACGCATTTCTCCTGGCAGCCGGTTCGCTGGTGCAATTGGTGGATGAGCTTCGGTCCGAGGGAGTTTCTATCGATGAGTTGGATTTTGGCGGCGGGTTTGGAGTGCAATACCACGGATATGTGAAGCATGAGCATCTTCCGGTCGAAGCTCCGGAAGAAATGAATCTTTCGGCGTCAACGCTGGTCAAAGCGGTTATTCCACTCTTGCAGGAAGCGGGCTGCAAAATATCGATCCAGCCGGGTCGATCCATTGTTGCCCATGCAGGAATATTAATCACGAAAGTGCTGTTCCGAAAGCAGACACAGGGAAAAATGTTTGTTGTTGTCGATGCTGGGATGAATGATCTTATTCGACCAAGTTTATACAATGCTCATCACCAAATTGTACCGCTTTCACTTCGCGATGGAGAGTTTGAGAAGGTCGATGTTGTTGGACCGTTATGTGAGTCGGGCGATTTTTTTGCAATTGATCGCTGCCTGCCACGGGTCGAACGGGGAGATTGTCTTGCCGTGATGTGTGCTGGCGCCTATGGATTTGTCCTGTCATCGAATTATAATGCACGTCCGCGACCAGCAGAAGTAATGATTGACGCAGAAACGACAACTGCAATACGTCAACGTGAAACGATCGAACAATTATAATGCGCCTTTATAATATAGCGGTTGTCGGTGCGACTGGCCTCGTTGGCCGGAAGATGATCCAGGTTCTTGAAGAACGTCGGTTTCCCGCCGGAACCATCTCGTTTCTTGCTTCTGAGCGATCCGAGGGAAAAGAGGTGAGCTATGCGGAAACTGTTCACACCGTGCAAAAGCTTTCAGCAGATTCATTCGCCGGGGTTGAGCTTGCACTGTTTTCTGCAGGAGCGATGGTAAGCAAGGAGTTTGCTCCCCATGCTGTGCACGCCGGTACACTCGTCATCGACAACAGTAGCGCATTTCGTATGGACGATGGAGTGCCTCTTGTCGTTCCAGAAGTCAACAGAAGAATGATATTCCATCATCACGGCATCATTGCAAACCCGAACTGTTCAACGATTCAGATGGTTGTTGCATTGAAACCTCTGCACGATCGCTGGAAAATCAAGCGCATCGTTGTCTCGACGTATCAATCGGTAACAGGGGCGGGACAAAAGGGACTGAACCAGATGGAGACGGAATATGCAAAGCAACTCGTCCATGAAATGAAGTTCCCCCATCAAATTGCATACAACGTATTGCCGCAAGTCGACGTTTTTTTTGATGATGGGTATACGCGTGAAGAGCATAAAATGGTGCACGAAACGAGGAAGATCATGGGAGATCAGAGCATCAAAGTCAGCGTAACCTGCGTCAGAGTTCCCGTGGTTGCCGGTCACAGTGAATCTGTGAACGTGGAGTTTGAAAAGCAATTTGACCTCGGCGAAGTGCGGGACGTTCTGGCACATGCTCCAGGAGTTATTGTGAAAGATAACACCCGGGAAGAACAGTATCCTATGCCAATCGACGCATTTGAACGTGATGAGGTGTTTGTGGGAAGGTTGCGGCGCGACGAGACAATTCCTTATGGCCTGAACATGTGGATCGTGTCGGACAATCTTCGCAAGGGTGCCGCGACAAATGCTGTACAAATAGCCGAAGAATGGATCAAAGGTCACTAATTTCATATCATATACACAAAGGAGATACGCGTGAAAACATACAGTATTGTCGTTATGGCCATAGTGCTCGCTCTGGCGCTCTGCCTTGTTTCATTTGCCGGAACACCCGAGAGCATCAGCCCCGGCAGTAAGGCCCCGACATTTACATTGAAAGATGCGGACGGCGCCGAACATTCACTCAATGAGTTTCTGAAAAGCAAGTTCGCAGTTGTTATGTTCATTGCAACGCAGTGCCCCGTCTCCAACGCGTACAATGAACGAATTGTGGCGCTGAATAATGAGTATGCTTCCAAAGGGGTCACGTTCATCGGCATAAATTCCAATAGGCAGGAAAGTGCCGCTGAGGTTAAAGAACACTCTGCGAAACATGGCTTCAAATTCGCAGTTCTGAAGGACCCGGGCAATACTGTGGCAGACGCATATGGCGCGCAGGTAACGCCTGAGATTTTTGTTATCGACAGCCAGGGCATGGTTCGCTATCATGGTCGAATAGACGACAGCCAGGACACGGAAGATATCAAGTCGCGCGACCTTAGCATTGCTCTTGACGCGTTGATTGCGGGGAAAGAAGCCCCACGGGCAGTGACCAAAGCGTTCGGTTGCTCGATCAAGCGTATGAAGAAGTAAGCTGATGCGCATATTTCTTTGCAATCTTTTATTTCTTGTATCAGGGGTTGGTTACCTTTTTGCCCAGGCGCCTGTTGTTCGCGCAGTCATTCCGCTGGATGAAGCTGGGTTACAACAGCGGCTGACCGCATCAAGAGGAAAAGTCGTGGTCCTGAATTTCTGGGCGACATGGTGCAAGCCATGCATTGAGGAGTTTCCCGACCTGCTCAAGCTTCGCGCGGAGTATGCAGACAAGGGGATGCACCTTGTGTTTGTCACGATCGATGAGCCGAAGAAAGCCGAGAGAGAAGTGCGCACGTTTCTCAGAAAGATGGGCGTGAACTTCGAGACGTACATCAAGAAGGTAAAAGACGACGAAGCGTTCATCAACTCGGTCGATTCAAAATGGAGTGGTGCAATTCCCGCCACGTTCATTTACAATAAACAGGGGAAGCTCATCCACTCGCTTGTGGATGAGCAGACCTTTGCTGATCTCTCCACGCTCGTTATACCGCTGCTTGCAGAGTAGCAACCACAGGACAGATTTCAGGCATGCTGACATTTATTTCATGAAAAAAACATTTCGCGAACGTATTAAAGAAGGGCCGATCCTCTGTGATGGCGCAATGGGGACTCTTCTCGATTTGTACGAATACGAGGAGAAACCTCATGAGATACAAAACATCAAAAATCCGGATATCGTTGAACGCATTCATCGGGAATACATCGAAGCCGGGTCAGAAATCATTGAGTCGAACACGTTTTCGGCAAACAGGTTTCGTCTTTTGCAGTATCATCTTGATGATAAGCTGAAGGAGATCAACAAACGCGGGGTTGAAATTGCGCGACGAGCCGCCGGTGATGCCGTCTATGTTGCTGGAGCCGTGGGGCCGGTCGGGAAACTGTTGGAACCCGTCGGGAAGATAAAACGACAGCAGGCACGCGATGCGTTCAAGGAACAGATTGAGTGTTTGCTGGAGGCCGGCATCGATCTTCTTATGCTTGAGACGTTTGTGAGTGTGCAGGAATTGGACGAGGCAATTACCGCTGCGAAATCACTTGGTGATGTCCCGATCATTGCGCAAAAGGCGTTTGCAGAAGACGGCGCGATACTTTCCGGGACATATCCTATCGAGGTTGTTGAGCACATCATTGAACAGGGGGTGGATGTTGTGGGTGCAAACTGTACTGTTGGGCCACAGCGGATGTTCAGCATTATCAAAAACATGCATAAGGACGGTGTCATTCTTTCCGCCCAACCAGCGGCAGGCATCCCGACCCTTCTTGATGGTCGTTCAATCTATCACACCACGCCCGAGTATTTGGGGGCGTATGCGAAGGAATTGGTCGAAGCGGGCGTTACACTCGTTGGCGGCTGCTGTGGATCAACGCCCGCGCACATTGCTGCGATGGCGAGGGCAATTCGCGGTGTACAGGTTGGTAGACCGAATACGAAAGTCAGGGCGAAGTCGGTGAGTTTTCCGGATGCAAAGCGCCCTTCTGCCCAGTTTGACGATAGGTCAAACTTCGCGAAAAATATCGGAAGAAAATTTATGACAACCGTCGAGCTTGATATACCGCGCGGGCTTGACATGACGTCTGTGATCGAAGGGGCGCGGTTCCTCCACCAACGCGGCATCGATGCCATCGACGTTACCGACGGCGCGCGCGCGCGACTGCGGATGAGCTCTATCGCAATCTCGGCAATGATTCAGCGCGAAGTAGGTATCGAGGCGATGACGCATTTGGCTACCCGAGACAGGAACATGATTGGTGTTCAGGCGGAATTGTTAGGGGCGCACTCGTTCGGTCTGCGGAATATTCTTTGTATCACTGGCGACCCGACAAGCATCGGGGATTACCCCCACGCGACTTCGGTTTTTGATATCGATTCCGTGGGGTTGATTCGAGCGGTGAAATCCATGAACGAAGGCTGCGACCTTCTTGGCAATTCCATCGGACAGCCCACTTCATTTTATATCTCGTGTGCGGCAAATCCCGTCGCGGACGATTTGGATAAGGAAGTCGAAAAACTGGAAAGGAAAGTGGAGGCAGGGACAAATGTGCTCTTCACGCAACCGATTTACGAAATGAAAACGCTAGAACGCTTTCTTAAACGGATCGAGCATCTCCATATCCCCATGATGCTCGGTATTCTTCCTCTCCGGAGCTCGAAACATGCGGAGTTTCTCCACAACGAAGTTCCCGGTATGGCGATCCCCGATGGGATCCGCGAGAAAATGCAGCATGCGGGTGACCACGGGTCTGCAGTGGGGATAGAAATCGCGCGAGCGTTTCTGAAAGAAGCAAAGCCCCTTGTTGCCGGTGTGTACATGATGCCCCCGTTTCAGAAGTATCACATTATCGATGAGTTGTTGGAGGTGGTGAGGTGAATCATCTGGGCCATGGCACAGAATCTCCAGTTATGGATGTTTGTCGACGTTTATACGCTCGTGGGATGGTTACTGCCACTGATGGAAATGTGAGTGTTAGGTTGGTGAACGGAAACATCTTGGCTACCCGATCGGGTGTCAACAAGGGGATGGTAACGGAAAATGATCTTGTTGAAGTGACGCTCGATGGGAAGCAGGTCGGTGGCTACGGCAAGCCTTCAACAGAATTGGGTATGCACCTCTTCATTTATCACCAGCGGCAGGATGTTGGTGCTGTCGTTCATGCACATCCGACGTATGCAACGGGATTTGCCACGGCGAGGATGCCCCTTGATGGTTGCCTCTTCCCGGAGGTTATCGTTGGCCTTGGGGCAATCCCGTTGGCAAACTACGCAACACCATCAACACCGGAAGTTGCGGCATCTCTTGCCCCGTTCGTGAAAAATGCAGATGCCATCCTCCTGACCAACCATGGTGTGGTGGCGTACGGAAGCGATCTCTACGAAGCGTATTTCAAAATGGAGAAAGTCGAGCACGCTGCACACATCGCCTTTGTTGCCATGATGCTCGGCGGTGCAAAGCCCTTGACTTCGGAACAGGTGGAGAAGCTTCGCAGCGTGAGTGTGCAAAGCTACGGAAAGGATTTCTCCGGCAAGGTAGCCTGTGCAACTGATGACGCGCATGGGCCCGAACTATCGGAAGAGGACATACGATCATATGTTGCCGAGAAGCTCCGGACCATTCTTCCAATCTCTCAATCAACACACCAGTCAATTACAAAATAATACATGTCAGCAAAACTCAGGGTTGGTGTCATTTTTGGTGGCCGGTCCGGCGAGCATGAGGTGTCGCTTGTCTCGGCATCATCGGTGATGAATGCATTGGACAAGGAGAAATACGAAGTCGTTCCGATCGGCATTGCGCAAACAGGGCGTTGGGTCAGCTCACATCAGTCGATGCACGTGCTGAAGTCCAAGAGCGGATTCGAGAAGGAGCCTGAACGGTTTCTCGCGCCCGAACCGAACCGGCAGGCACTAGTTTCATTGAACGGAGAGAGTAGCTCCCGTCTGGATGTTGTATTTCCAGTGACGCATGGAACGTTTGGCGAAGATGGGACGCTGCAGGGATTGTTTGAGCTTGCAAACATACCCTATGTTGGCGCCGGAGTTCTTGCTTCGGCTATTGGGATGGACAAGATCGTCCAAAAGCAGTTGCATGAGCAGGCCGGACTTCCCGTTGTAAAATACACATGGTTTCTGTCTACCGAGTGTCAATCGAAACCAAAGAGTGTTGTAACAGCCGTTGAGAAGAAACTCAAGTATCCCGTTTTCGTTAAGCCATCCAATGCCGGTTCGAGTGTTGGCATCTCAAAGGCGCACAACCGGAAGGAACTTGTTGATGGACTATCACTTGCCGCGCACTATGACCGCAAGGTGATTGTGGAACAGGGTGTAAAAAACGCGCGTGAAATTGAATGCAGCGTTCTCGGGAATGATGATCCTATTGCTTCTGTTCCCGGTGAGATCATTCCATCGAATGAATTCTACGATTATGATGCGAAGTACGTGGACGGTAAATCGACTGCAGTCATTCCCGCACAGTTACCGGCGAAGGTTGTGAAAGAAATACAACGTCTGGCGGTGAAAGCATTCACCGTGCTCGATGGGGCGGGCATGGCAAGAGTCGATTTCTTTGTGACCAAAAAGAAAAACAAAATCTATCTGAATGAGATCAATACCCTTCCTGGTTTTACCTCCATCAGCATGTATCCGAAATTGTGGGAGGCATCGGGGATTTCGTACTCAGAGCTTCTGGATCGTCTTATCGCGCTTGCCATCAAAAGGCACAGCGAAAAGAACTCTCTCCAAACAACGTACGAGCCGGCAAAGGATTGGTACAAATCATAGCGTTTCTGCTCCGTTGTAAGCGCTGCTTCGATTGTCGTGTCTTGCAAAGGCTTCAAATAAATAGTACATTGACCCACAAATGGAAAACCTCTTTTACCGCAAAGACAAGAAAACGTTTGACCCTCGAATCTTCCTGAAGAAGCTTTTCAGGAACAAGCGTGCCGTTCTCGGGATTGTTGCCGGGACTTCGTTGGCGCTGTTTCTCCTGTTCAACAGCCATGGAATTGTTCAGCGCGTGAAATTGCAGAACGAGAAGGCGGAATTGGAGCTGAAGATACAGCAGGCGGAAGGAGAAACCAAGCGCCTTCAGGCAGAGTCAAAAGCTCTTGACGGGGACAAAAAAGCGATTGAAAAAGTAGCTCGTGAAAAACACGGAATGGTTCGTGAAGGGGAGACGGTGTACAAGGTTAAGAAGGATAAATGAAATTCTTGCCGATAGCCTCAGCTTGATTTCAGATCTCGGATTGCAGATTGCCGGTATCCTGGTGCCAATCTTCAGTCATCAATCGTAGATCTGCAATCACACACATGGAACTCTTCGACTCCACACCTCAGAAACCCTCACCATCGCACAATGCACCGCTTGCCGAACGTGTCCGTCCACGCTCACTTGAAGACTTTGTTGGACAGGAACATCTTCTCGGCGAGGGCAAGCCGATCCGCGTGCTCCTTGAAAGTGACCAGCTCCCATCGATGATACTCTGGGGTCCACCCGGAGTTGGCAAGACAACGCTCGCCCGCATTATCGCGCATCAAACAGAAGCGGACTTCTTCCAGCTCAATGCCGTTTCCTCTGGTGTGAAGGACGTGCGTGATGTGCTCGATCGCGCAGAGAAAAACAAGAAACACCTCAGCAAGAAAACGATTCTCTTCATCGATGAAATTCACCGGTTCAACAAAGCCCAGCAGGACGCTCTGCTCCATAGCGTTGAAGATGGACTTATTACTCTCGTTGGCGCGACTACAGAGAACCCTTCCTTCGAAGTTATCTCACCGCTCTTGTCGCGCTCCCGAATCTATGTACTCGAGCCACTCAACACTACACATCTCAACACCATTATTGACCAAGCGCTCGGAAAAGACCTTCTACTCAGCAGCCAATCGATCACAATCAGTGATCGGGACTATTTGATCTTTCTTTCGGGTGGTGATGCGAGAATGCTGCTGAACGGCCTTGAAACCGCTGTTAATCTTGCACGACCGGATCAAAACAACAAAAAGACTGTTGGACGGAAAGAAATTGAAGAAGCTTTTCAACGTAAGTATGTCAAGTATGATAAGGGTGGAGAAGAACATTATAACATCATTTCAGCGTTCATCAAAAGTGTTCGCGGGAGCGATCCCGATGCAGCAGTATACTGGATGGCACGCATGCTTGAAGGAGGTGAAGACCCTAAATTCATTGCGCGGAGATTGATTGTGCTTGCATCGGAAGACATCGGGAATGCAGACCCCTATGCATTGACTCTTGCTACTTCATGCTTCACTGCCGTCGATTACATTGGTATGCCGGAAGCCCGTATCGTTCTCTCACAAACAGCAACGTATCTTGCCTCCTGTCCGAAAAGTAATGCATCGTACGCTGCCATCAATCGCGCGTTCGAGGATGTGCGAACGACACGCGATGCACCCGTACCGCTGCATCTCAGGAATGCACCGACGAAGCTGATGGAGCGTCTTGGCTACGGGCAGGACTACAAGTATGGCCATGAATTCGAGGACAATTTTGTGGAACAACAGTATTTGCCGGACGATCTAAAGGACAGGCTTTATTACCAGCCAACAGAGAATGGAGCCGAGAAGAAAATCAAAGATCGGTTGAATGCTTGGTGGAAATCAAAAAAACGATGAAAGAGAATTGGCGGGCTTGAGAGTTCACGAGGTTTGTTGAACATTGATAAAGATGAAACAATATTGCTGGTTGATGCTGCTGCTTCTTTGCACGTCGGCAAATGTGAAAGCCCAGGTTGACGGTGCCGACACAGCGCGGACTGATATGCCTCACAAGATTGCGAACGACTCGCTCACCGCACATCGAGATACGGTGCGTGCCGTGAAGTCTCCCTCCGGCATTGATTCGATTGTTACCTATTCCGCTTCCGACTCCATTGTCTATTCACTCTCAAACAAGACGATGTATTTGTACGGCAAGGGAAGCATCAGGCACAAGGAAATCGCTTTGAAAGCTGAAAACATTGACATCAATTGGAATACCTCCATTCTGAATGCTCAGGGGGTCATCGACACCGCAGATACGAGTGGCAAGAAATATCGGGGGCTTCCTGATCTTATTGATGGCGGTGAAACGTACAAAGGCTCTAAGATCGTCTACAACTTCAAAACAAAGAAGGGAAAAATCGATCTTGGTGAAACGGAGATCGAAAAAGGGTACTACCACGGTGAAGCAATAAAGAAAATGGATGCAGAAGTTTTGTTCGTCGGCGACGGGCGATACACAACATGCGAGCTTGAACATCCCCATTACTATTTTGCAAGCCCCGAAATGAAGGTGACACTGAAAGAAAATATCGTCGCGAGACCGGTGTACCTTTACGTTTCAGATGTACCGATTTTTGCCCTGCCGTTTGGCATATTTCCGAATGAACGCGGTCGCCGTTCCGGCATCATTGCACCGGCATACGGCGAAAGCAGTCGTGGAAGATACTTGACGCACTTCGGGTATTATTGGGCGATCAGCGATTATATGGATTTTAGTGGCCGTGCCGATGGGTACACCAAAGGAAGCTGGGTGCTCTATGGTGATTACAGATACGCTCTCCGTTATGATTTCACCGGCGGTATCAGCGGGTCGTATGCCAAGTCGGTAACGGGAGAACGCGGCGATCCCGGTTACAGTAACGAGAAACTGTTCAACATTCATTTGAGTCATAATCAGGAGTTCAATCCGACGACGCGTCTCGTTGTGGACTTCACGTTTTCAAGCGGCTCGTACTATCAGCAAACAAGTAACAACCTGCCAGACCTGCTGCGGCAAAACATCATTTCCAATGCCACTCTCTCCAAATCGTGGGAGGGTACACCCAATAGCATGTCAATCAATGTTCGCCGTGACCAGAATCTTCAAACCGGACAGCTCAGCGAGGTGCTCCCAAGTTTTAGTTTTAACCGGGCCCAGAGTTTCCCCCTTCGCTTTGGCAGTCGCCCCGGCGACGTGAGCTCGTTGAAATGGTTTGAACTCATCGGGTACACGTACGGCGGTCAATTTCTTAATACAAGAAACAAAATACCGGATCCTGCGGGCGGGTTTCAAAAAGATGAACGGCAAGGGGTAAACCACGCCCTTGCGTTTAACGCATCTCCCAAGCTTGGGTATTTTACCATTACACCATTTTTTAACTATACCGAGAAGTGGTACAACAAGAGCGTGAGAAAGGAATTTAATCCTACTGATAGTTCTGTAACCACACGAGATGTGCACACAATCAAAGCGGTCAGGTTTTACGACGTGGGGGTTTCTGCCAGCACCAAGTTCTATGGCATTTTCCAGCCGGGTATCCTCGGCATAACGGGGATTCGCCACCAGGTGACGCCAAGTATTTCGTACACCTACCAGCCTGATTTCAGCAAACGCAGTTATGGCTACTATGGTCGGTATACGGATGCGAGCGGAGCGGAGCAGAAGTATAGTTTCTACGAACGTGAGGTCTTTGGCGGCGCGCCATCGGAAGAACGGCAGGCGATTTCACTCAGCCTCGGAAACGTATTTGAAATGAAGACAGCGTCAGGAGATTCAACCGGTCGGGAGAACAAATTCCAATTGCTGAACCTTACTCTCTCAACCGGTTATAACTTTGTGCGTGATAGCTTGAAGCTTGACCAGCTTGTTGTTGGTTACCGCACCAGTATTGGCCAGTGGTTGGGGATTGGGGGCGGAAGCACGTTCAATTTTTACAAATTTGAACCGTATCCCCTAAGTCCACAGACGGGCAGGCGGATCAATAAGTACCTGATCAAGGAAGAGGGTAGACTTGCAGAACTGACCAGTTTTTCGATCAGTCTATCGACGAAGTTGAGTGGTGAAAAAAAGAAATCAACTGCCGGCCCAACAAAATCGGTTGAAGATTCCGTTCGAGTTCCGAAAAGCGGATACGTTGGTCTATTCGATTCGGAAGAGCCTGACTTCAGCATTCCCTGGAATCTCGACCTGACGTGGAACTTCAGCCAGAGCCAGCCGGATCCTCGCGTGAAAGCCCGCAGTTCGAATATTTCAGCCGGGTTGGGATTCAATCTCACTGAGAATTGGAAGATCACTGCGAGCGGAAGCTACGATATCCTGAACAAAGAATTTGCAGCTCCGCAAGTGACCGTTTATCGCGATCTGCATTGCTGGGAAATGAACTTTAGCTGGGTACCCACGGGGCCGTACAGTAACTATCGGCTGGAGATACGACTGAAGGCTCCTCAGCTACAGGATATAAAGGTTACCAAGCAATCAAGCGTACGGGGAATTTACTAGAGTGGACGAGCGTCCATGCCTGTTTAGTCAGGCTGACTGTTTGCGCTCTTCGAACGTGTAAATCGGATCCTTTCTCTTGAGAATGACATCTCTGGTGATTGTGCATGTGGAAACGTTCGCACGTTCCGGAAGATTGTACATTATATCAAGCATGACCTCTTCGATAATCGAACGAAGGGCTCTGGCACCCGTGCCGCGTTCGATTGCTTTTTGCACGATAATTTTCAGAGCAGAATCCTCGAACTCCAATCCTACTCCTTCCATTCGAAACAGCTTCTTGTATTGCTTGACGATTGCGTTTTTCGGCTCTGTAAGAATATTATAGAGAGCCTGCTCTCCCAACGAGTGGAGTGACGCAATCAGCGGCAGCCGTCCTACAAATTCCGGTATCATTCCGAATTTCATCAGGTCCTCAGGTTGCACGAGTGGGAGGAAATGATCAGCGTGGCCATCCCGTTTTCCTTTTATCTCTGCACCGAAGCCCATGGGGTTCTGATTAACCCGTCGGGCGATTATTTTTTCGAGCCCATCAAATGCTCCGCCACAAATGAATAAAATGTTGCGGGTGTTGATATTGATAAGACTTTGCTCGGGATG
>JBGPGQ010000027.1:0-17741 GCA_041483995.1 Bacteroidota bacterium | reverse complement strand
CTCTTATCGTAGCGTGCGGCGGGGTTAACAACATCGTTCGCGCCGATCACGAGCGCGACATCGCATTGTGGCATATCGGGGTTGATCTCATCCATTTCCACCAGGTCGCTGTAGGGAATATCCGCCTCTGCAAGAAGCACGTTCATATGGCCGGGCATGCGTCCTGCAACGGGATGGATTGCAAACTTCACGCTGATGTTTTTCTTTCTGAGAAGATCGTACAATTCGCGAATACGGTGCTGTGCCTGTGCAACTGCCATGCCGTATCCCGGGATGATAACAACAGACTCCGCCTGCTCAAGTACCTGTGCCGCGCCTTCGATTGATTCCTCTTTGTAGCTTTTCTGGGAAGTCTCCGCCTTGGACGCCTGCACGGCGCCGAATGCGCCGAACAGCACATTGCTAAACGACCGGTTCATTGCACGGCACATGATAATGGAAAGAATAAGCCCACTAGAGCCATCCAGCGCGCCAGCAGTGATAAGCAGTTTGTTATCCAGCACGAAGCCCATCGCCACTGCCGATAGACCGGCATACGCGTTCAGAATCGAAATCACGGTTGGCATATCCGCGCCACCGATAGGAATAATGAGAAGCACACCAAAGGAAAGCGCCATAACAATGATCGCCGGAAAGACAACACCAGCCCATGTACCGGTCGGCTCAACCACGAGGAAGATCCCCAGCGCGAGCGCAAGAGCAAACAGCGCAATATTGATGACATTCTGCATCGGATACGTCACGGGGCGTTGCGGAATCCACGTCAGTTCCTGAAGCTTTCCAGCCGCCATCAAGCTGCCAGTGAACGTAAGGAAGCCGAGGATTACTTCTATAACAATGGCAGAAACGCGAAATGCGGTGAGGTGTTCCGGGCCTTCGCTTGCCCAGAGATAATACTTTGCCGTTCCAACGAGTCCAGCTGCAAGTCCGCCAAATGCATGGGAGAGCGCAGTCCGCTGCGGTACGGCAGTAAGCGGAACACGTGAAAGCGGAACGCCAACGACAAATCCTGCGATGATGGCAACGAAGATCCATCCATGATTGACAATCTCCGGCTGAATCCATGTCGCAAGAATCGCGAGCATCATGGCCGCAACACCGGCAAACACACTCTTACGGGCAGTCTTTGGACTGTTCATCCAGTAGAGCGAAAAGATGAAAAGCGCTGCTGATACAATGTAGGCGATCTGTTCGAAATGATACGTCATGGCTTTGTCTCCTTCCGCTCTTGCTTGAACATCTTCAGCATCCGGTCGGTAATCAGGAAGCCGCTGACGATGTTCGTCATCGAAGCAAAGAGGGCAACAGCACCAAGGATACGTATCTCCGTTGGATAGTCTGAGCCGGTAACGATGATGGATCCCATGACTGCAATTGCAGAGATCGCATTCGTAATAGACATAAGAGGAGTGTGAAGCAAACGGGAGACACGCGCAATCACCCCGATTCCTATGAATGTTGCAAGAACGAATACAAACACGAGAGACCAGTAGTCTGTTTGCGCTGCCGGTTGTTCATTGGGTGATTGAGACCATGCCGCATATGTGCAGCAGAGTATCAGCAAAATGAGGGTGCGGTGTCGGGTCATGATTTACTTCCTCCCAGTTGAACTGCTGCGCGAATGCTTTCGTTAACAATTTCCCCGTTGCGCGTGATGCACGCGCCTTTGATGATCTCGTCGTTGAAGTCGGGTGTTGCATCCGGTTTTGGGTACAAGAGCTTCAAGAGGTTGGTCACGTTCTTGGAGTACATCTGGCTGGCATCGGTCGGAACAGTTGCCGGGAGGTTTACCGCGCCGACGATCTTTACTCCATTATGCTCAACGGTTTCGCCTGCTTTTGTCAGCTCACAGTTGCCCCCTTGCTCAGCCGCGAGATCAACTATGACTGAGCCGCGCTTGAGCATCTTCACCATCTCTGTAGTGATGAGGATGGGGGCTTTCTTCCCGAACACCTGCGCAGTGCAGATCACGACATCGACCTTGGGCAATCTGCCACCAATGGCTTCCATTTCTTTTTTGATGAACTCGGGAGAAAGCTCTTTTGCATATCCTCCGGCTGTCTCGGCATCTTTCGGCAATTCCATATCAATGAACGAAGCCCCGAGGCTCTTCACTTGTTCCTTTACCGCGGGACGGGGATCGAATGCTTCGACCTTTGCACCAAGCCGCTTCGCCGTTGCGATTGCCTGCAGCCCCGCGACGCCAGCTCCGAGTACGAGCACGGTTGCCGGTAGTATGGTCCCGGCCGCGGTCATCATCATCGGAAACATTTTGCCGATCTTTTCCGCTGCAATCAGCACGGCTTTGTAGCCCCCAATGTTTGCCATCGAGCTCAGTGCGTCCATTCCCTGTGCGCGCGTGATGCGGGGAACGTATTCCATCGAGAATCCGATAATGCGCCGCTGCACAAAAATCCTGACGACTTCCTTGTTGACCAACGGAGCGAGAAAGCCGACGTATGTTGAATTTTCTTTCAGGAGGTTCGCCTCGTCTTGTCGTGGGGGCTGCACTTTGAGGAGTACGTCCGCACCATTGTAGAGCGACCGACCATCGCCGAGTACCTTTGCGCCTGCCTGAATGTACTGTTCATCAGAAAAAGAAGACGCCACCCCGGCACCCGCTTCAAGCAACACCTCGTGCTTCTCTTTCAGCAATGCCGGCAGGCTCGCGGGTATAAGCGCAACACGAGTTTCTCCGGCGGTAGTTTCTTTTGGTACACCGATTTTCACAGTTGTCCTTTCGTTTTCATGTTTATTTGCTCATGATAGGCCGACTCATAGTACAAAAAAGGGGGCACTACATCAACATCCCTGTTGTGAGTCCAATTCCTTAGCGTTATCTTGGGGGTGGTCTACTGACAAACGATAGATATTATGAGTACACAGGAGCAACGGGTACAATTATTCGCAATCCGCCTTTCGCTGATTGTCGGTTTCCTTATGCTTGCAGGCAAGTGGTACGCGTATGCCATCACTGGTTCGTCTGCAATACTTTCCGACGCGGCCGAATCTGTTGTCCATATCATCGCTGTTGTATTTGCAACGTACAGCATGTGGCTCAGTCATCAGCCTCCCGATTCAAGCCATCCGTACGGGCACGACAAGGTCAGCTATTTTTCCGCCGGCACTGAAGGGCTACTGATTATTGTTGCGGCGGGATATATCATCTATGAGTCGGTGGTAAGATTGTTTGCCGGAATATTTTTGCAGAATCTCGATTCCGGGACGTACATCATATTCGGTGCTTCGGCGATCAATCTCGCTCTTGGTGCCTACCTCGTGTGGCAGGGGAAGAAAAGCAACTCACTTATCCTCATTGCCAACGGCAAACACGTTCTTACGGATTCCTGGACGAGCTTCGGGGTTGTCGCGGGGTTGGTGCTGACAATGTTGACGGGCTGGCTGCCGTTCGATCCCATCGTTGCAATCGCGGTCGCCTTGAACATTTTGTGGTCGGGTGGAAAGCTTATCCGCCAGTCGATCGCCGGGCTGATGGACGAAGCGAATCCCGCCCTCGAGCAATCCATTCGTAGAGTGCTTGATGAAGAGACTGCAAAGCGGAAATTACATTATCATGAACTGCGTTATCGCGAGAGCGGAAATTCAATCTGGATGGAGTATCACCTGCTGTTTCCAGAGGGAACTGTCCTTGAAGATGCACATTGTCATGCCACTGAAATCGAGTTGGTGCTCACAAACTCACTCGGACCATCAATTCATATTATCAGTCACCTTGAGCCGGCTGAGGGACACGATGTGGTGCATGCCCCGTTGCGGAGACCTGTGTAAAGGGAATTTGTCCATAGCAAAAATAATTCTTGACTAAAAAGGGTTGCATTCGACGGCCTGGTAGTGTATATTTACCAAAGAGAACCTTAACATGAGGAGGATGTTATTTGAAACCAATCCTCGTTCTCATCTTCGTCATCTCGCATGTTGCTCCGGCTGGTTCCTCCGCACCACCACGTGCCAATACGCTCCAAACATTCGGCATTCATATGGAGCGTGGACATATTGCCTACCCCCTTCCTTCGAACGTAGCTCTCGGCCTTTTTAACCCCGACCCATTACTCGACGTTGCCTATTACGCTGGTGGCAAAGTACAAGTCTTCCAGAACTCCGGCAACGGCACGTTTGAGTTTGTTGGTGAAATACAGGTTATCGGCGAAGTTGAGAAAATGGAATGGCGGAAGGAAAAAATGTTTGGAGGGAACATCTTCGATCAGTTTAGTTGGGGAGACTTACATATTTCATTCAAAGATGGGCGTGAACAAATCTTCGCGCACGAGATCTTGAGCCCTCGACCATTGAATCTCAGCTTCCCTCCTCGAATCCCTACTCTTGATTTTCGTGAAGCATGGCGTAGCGAGCCGCAGTCTCAACCTGACTTGCGCCTCGTCATAGGTGACGTTGACAATGATGGAAAAACGGAGTTGGTATATTGCTTTACCTCTGAGTCTAGCGACTCAAACCGTATCGTTGTGTACGAGTGTGTTGGCGACGATGCATTTGTGGTTGATTGGGATACCCTCTTTTCGAGTCTCGTGTACGGACCATGGACGATCTCTGATGTGGACAATGATGGCCACAAGGAACTTGTTTTTACGCAGGCCGGACAAACCGGACGGATTGTTCTACTTGAGTGCCTTGGTCCCGGTCAATACAAGTATTACCAAACCAACATCACCTACTCGGACCCTCCTTTCAAAGTGATGGAAACAGACATAAATCACAATGGTATCAAAGAATTGTGCCTTCTTACCAGCAACCCATCCCCTCCCTCCGGGCAGGACGCGACGTCCATTGATATTGCAGAGTTTGGGTCGAAGAGTAGCACGACATTTTCATTCGCTAGACAGACCGCCCGATATGGCGGGTATGCATTTGACATGGCTGTGGGACAGATCGATGGCGCAGGAAGAGATGAGATCATTCCAGCCGGAGGATCATTTGGTGTGAACGAGTCGGTGCCGATTGATTACCTGTGGCACAACGGAACGACGTGGGTTGTACGACAAATCTACACAGGGCTTCAGTCGGGAACGACAGCCCCCATGTTTGTAAACCTGGACGCGGACACAGCAAAGGAACTCTTCATTGGTGGTGTTGGCCCGATCGGTCATGGTTCATGCTATGCGCTGGACTACGTGGGCGACACGACATGGAATGTAATGTGGGCGGATTCAACGTTAGTGAACACCCCCCTAAGTGTGAATGCTGGCGTTCTTGCCGGGCAGTTTGTTGTGGCGGGAGCAAATACATGGGATCACTCGCTACTGGATACATTCTTTACGCAATTGCATGTGTACCAACCTTCTGGTGTCAAGCTCGGTATTTGGCAACGAGACACTGCCTCTATTCAGAACTTTCAAATTCTCGATATTGACAACGATGGAAGGACCAATCTCGTCACCCCCGTTATCTCGTCTCTGATCCCGGATCACCTGGCAGATTACGAATACTACGGAATAACTTCTGTTGTCGGGCAATCACTTGTTGGCGAGGAACCGTTTCAACTTTTTCAAAATTATCCTAATCCGTTCAATCCAGTAACTACAATAAGTTTTTATCTGCAACAGAAGGGTTACGTGGAGTTGAATATCTACAATGTCTTGGGACAGAGGGTACAATCGTTTGTAAACGGCGACTTGCCAGCGGGAGCACACAATGTAGAATGGAGTGGAACAACGATCGAAGGAGGTGATGCGGCGAGCGGAGTATACTTTTACAGATTGACGGTAAGAAGTAGGCAAGGGTTGCTCTCCTCGCAAACGAAGAAGATACTGTTCTTCAAGTAAAATCGAGTCCGCAAAAAATCTATCCGAGCATCGAGTCTCAACTTCCACATTATTGCGAAATCGATCAACGCTCATGTCCATCAAAGCGAAACCTAGCATCCAAGAAAGGTCGAGACCATGAAACTCACAATCTTCATTGCCATTGCCTTGGTTTGCAGTCTGACAACAACCCAGGCGCAATATCTGGAAACAACAAGACGTACCGTACCAACACAAGGAGATGTGACAGGCGATCCTTGCAACGCTACTGTGGCGCGTTCATTTGCGTTTGACTTTGAGCCTCTCAGACAGGGGACGCAATCACTCGACATCGCTGTGGCCAAAACCGTTTGGGCGCCTGGCCCGCCCCCTCTAGAAAATTTTCCTCTTTATTACCCATCTAACTTTTCGTACAACGTGAATGGTGGTTTCCCAAGCTATAGCCTGTTTGATGATTGGTCAGCTGTTTGCAGTTCCCCTCTATATATTAAGAAGGTCCTTTTTGGAAGGCTTCGGTCAAATGTGAATCCTCCACGAAGAGACCTCGCAGTAATTAGAACAGGATCGCCTGGCGACACCAGAATCTATCAGAATTCGATGATTCCCAATTTTCCTTTGCTTAGTACACAAACCCTCAATGGCAATGCAATTGACGGAACGTGGGGCGCATTTACTTCAAATGATGTTCTGGAAGATCTCGCACTAACTGAACCCGATCACCCTGGAGGTGCGCAAATCAGAATCTATCCGAATGATGGTACTGGTCATCTAAATGTGGCGGGGGCTGGTGCATTCAACTATAGCGCGCAGCAAATCGTCTTAGCGCAGATAAATGGACCGATCAACGCTCAGTTAGAGAACAACAAGCTCGACTTGATTGGTTTCGATGCGAATCAACTCTTGATTTGGCGCAATGATAACGACAACGGCTTGCCAAATTTTCCCCCATACAAACAAACGATCACCCTCGCCGGGATCTCCTCACTTGCTGTTGCAGATATTAACAATGATGGTTGGAACGATATTGTTGTGGGTTACAATCGTGGCGTATTACTTTTCCTCAATAATCAAAGCCCAAACGGACCCAACTATATACCGTCCGCAGCGTATTGGGTATACCAAATTCCCGTAGGTGATCCTTCGAGAATCCATCTCATTGCGGTTGGAGACCTTGGTTCGCCCGCTAGCCTGGGAGGCGGCACTCGCAACGATGGCTGGACTGACTTGGTGATTGCCGACCTAGATCCCTTAATTCAGACAGGCCCGACAATCAGAGTTTTTGTCAATCAAAGAGGTTCAGGACAGCCCCCCACATACTTTACGTCTTTCCCCCAGCAGCTGTTTGTTCCTGCTTTATCCAAGGGATCACAAGCACCGTGTATATCTGATGTGAAGCAAATTGAGCTTGCTGACGTTCAAACAAACGGAGGGTTCAGCTTAGTTTACTCAATGGAATGCGAAGGCGAGATTCACTTCGTTTGGCATTTAGGGGACCCAGCACCTGCACCACCAAAGAATCTTTCGTGGTCAGGTTCAATTGGCCAAGCCCCAACCATTTCCTGGGATCCAAACACAGAACGTGACATTTCCGGCTACAAGGTGTACCGGAAGCTGGATCCAGCCAGGGGATTTGCATTGAAGGCAACTGTGACGGTAAACTCATACACTGACAATGAAATCGTTATCGGAAATGGGAATCAGGGTTATGCACATTACTATGTGGAAGCATATGACGCAGCGAGTAATATTTCTGATCCATCTGCTACGATAGATGTTCCTTATGGTTTCCAGCCTGGAAGGCCATTTACCCCCAGGCAAGAGAGTGAAAGGCCGAGAACTTTGGCTTTGCATCCAAGCTATCCTAATCCGTTCAACCCTTCAACACAAATCAGATTCGATTTGCCAGAGGCTAACAATATTTCTCTGATTGTTTACGATGTACTCGGAAGGAAAGTAAAAGAACTCGTGAATAGTCAGCTCGAGGCTGGATATCACTCAATAATCTGGGATGCTACAACAATTCCAAGTGGCGTGTACTTTGCACGGTTCACTGTAACAAATCCGACACGTGGTCTTGTCTATTCCGGAGTTAACAGGCTGCTATTGATGAAGTAAAAGTGACAAAGCTACGACGTTCAGAGAGCGGCCTCGCAAGGGGCTGCTCTCTTTGTGTACCGTTATGCACGAAGCAGCATTCCCGTTGCAACATTGACGCCGTCGTTCACGCGGCTGTTTACTTCCCCGGAAGATAATATTTCTTTGTGTACTCTACGACCATCCGATCAGTGTTATAGACCGGGATAAGCGTGGCCATCGCGTGGCGCACGAGTTTGAGCCACTTGTGAGGGAGGCCATCACGACCGCGCTCGTAGAACAGCGGAATGATCTTACCATCGAACACACTACGTAACGAAGTTGCGTCAATGTCATCCTGAGTCTGCTCGTCTGCCGCGGTTGTGTCTTCTCCTATTTTCCAGCCGTTGTTGCCGTCATACGCCTCACGCCACCACCCATCCATGGTACTGCAATGAAGTCCGCCATGAATGGCAATTTTCATTCCGCTTGTACCACTTGCTTCCATCGGGCGACGTGGCGTGTTGAGCCAGATGTCAGCCCCCGCAACAAGGTGCCGTGCAACATTGATGTCGTAGTTTTCAATGAAGACCACCTTGCCGAAAAGATCGAGCCGTTTTGTGATGGTGATAATCTCCTGTATAAACTTTTTGCCCGCGTCATCGCGGGGATGTGCCTTCCCTGCAAAGATGATCTGTACGGATCTCTGCTTGTCGGTCAATGTGCGAATCGCCCATTCAAAATCCCGGAAGAAGAGCGGTGCCCGTTTGTACGTGGCAAACCGTCGCGCAAAACCGATTGTCAATGCGTGCGGAGAAAGAACGTCGTCGTAGAGACCGAGTCCACCACCGCCATGCATGAGATCCTGTTCGCGCAAACGTCGACGCGCAAATTCAACAAGCTCTCTTCTCAGGGCCGTCCGGACCGACCAGAGTTCTTCATCTGAGATTGTCTTTGACCCGAGGGCTTTCTCCCAAAACTGTGGCTCTCGCAACTTGTCAATCCATCTCGGTCCGAGTTGTGTTGTCCAGAACTGTGACGCGGTCGGTGAGGTCCACCCTGTGGTGTGAATGCCATTGGTGACGTGACCAATCGGTACTTTCTCAACTGGCATTCTCGGGTACAGTTCCTTCCACATATCCCGACTCACCTTGCCGTGCAGCTCGCTTACACCGTTCGCTTTGTTGGACATTTTGAGCGCAAGGACAGTCATGCAGAATGTCTCATGCACATCGTCTTGACGAATTCGTCCAAATCCCATCATCTGGTCGACAGTAAAACCGAGCGAAGAGGCGAACTTGGAGAACATTGCATTCATCAGCCCCTGATCGAACCGGTCATGTCCGGCATCAACAGGTGTGTGGCTTGTGAAGACGCACTGTTGCTTCACATGTGCTTCGGCTTGCTCCTGAGATTTCCTTGCTTTCAATTGCTCGCGCACTAACTCCAGCGTCAGGAAAGCGGAGTGGCCCTCGTTCATGTGAAAAACTTTCGGCGCGATGCCAAGGGCACGCAACAGTCGTACGCCACCGATTCCGAGGACTATTTCCTGACCGATGCGCGTCGACTGGTCGCCACCGTACACATGCGCTGTGAGCTCTCGGAAACGTTCCTCGTTCTGCTCGAGATTGGTATCGAGCAAATACACCTTGACGCGTCCGACTTCAACGGACCATGCCTGGAAGTGCACCACGCTCTGCCCGATATCGACCGAGGAGAGCACCGGGTTGCCTTTTTTGTCTTTGATCAGCGTGACGGGAAGTTTTGCGGGATCGTACGCGGGGTAGCGCTCCTGCTGCCAGCCCTCGTTGGAGAGGTGTTGCTGGAAATATCCCTGTCTATAAAAGAGGCTGATTCCGACAAACGGAAGGCCAAGGTCGCTTGCCGACTTTGCGTGATCGCCCGCCAAAATTCCCAAACCTCCGGAGTAGATGCGGAGGCTTTCCGACAAACCAAACTCCGCGCTAAAATATGCAACCGGTGACTTCTTCAGCTCGGATGCATTTTTCCTTGCCCAGGTGTTGCTTTCGGTCATGTATTTCTTGAAGCTCGCACATACGCCGCTCACCTTTTCGAAGAACTCTGGGTTCTGCAGTCTCCCGCGCAATTCCTGTCCAGAGATCCAGTTCATCACTTCAACAGGATTGTGGTTGCTGTGTTCCCAAAAGAATGGTGAGAGTTCATGAAATACCTGCTGGGCAGCCGGGTTCCATGACCACCAGAGATTGTACGCAAGGTTCCGTAGCTCGACGATGAGCTTGTCGATCTGCTTTTCGGAATTATGCTTCTGAGCCATGGTGAATCAGCCTTCTAATGAATTCCAAAGGAAAAAGAAAAACCCCGTTGAAGGACATTCAAAGGGGCGGCAAAAAAACTATTGTTGTCACTTCGCCTCTTCCTCAACAAGAGTGTCACTCTTCTTCTTGGATTTGCGGTTACGTTCATTCGCATCCAGATATTTCTTCCTTAGGCGAATGCTTGCCGGAGTTACCTCAACGTATTCATCGTCGCCGATCCATTCAATCGCCTGCTCGAGCGATAGAATGTGTGGTGGTTCGAGCCGAACGGCTTCATCGGATCCTGACGCGCGCATATTTGTAAGCTGCTTGGTTTTACACACGTTGACGGTCATGTCTTTTTCGCGTGAGTTCTCGCCAACAATCATTCCAACATACACCTTTGTTCCAGGAGCAATAAAGAACGTCGATCGTTCCTGAAGCTTCCACATTCCATAGGCAACCGCATCGCCAGCTTCCATTGCAACAAGGGCTCCTTTTGTCCGGTGGGCCATTTCTCCCTTGTGTGGCTCGTAGCCATGGAAATTGTGGTGCAGAATACCCGTCCCCTTGGTTTGGGTCATGAACTCACCCCGGAACCCAATCAGCCCTCTTGCCGGTACGAAAAATTCGAGTCGGGCATTCCCCTGGTTTGTGATCATGTTTTTCATCTCGCCCTTGCGACGCCCGAGGTTTTCGATGACTACGCCGGCAAATTCTTCCGGCACGTCAATGATGACATGTTCAATCGGCTCGCTGAGTACATCAGCAATGCGTTTGTAGATAACTTCCGGTCGTGATACCTGGAACTCGAAACCTTCCCTTCTCATCGTCTCAATCAGAATAGCAAGGTGGAGTTCCCCTCTTCCGCTGACTTTGAAAACATCGGGGGAATCGGTGAGTTCAATTTTCAGACTCACATTGGACCGGAGCTCTTTTGCAAGTCTTTCTCCAAGATGTCGCGTGGTAACGTATTTCCCCTCCAGGCCAGCGAAGGGCGAATTGTTAACGATAAAATTCATCGAGAGGGTTGGCTCTTCAATGGCAACAAACGGAAGCGCGGTCGGGTCAGCAGCATCCGCTATTGTCTCACCGATGTCGACGTCCTCCATGCCGGCAAGAGCAATCACATCACCGGCGCTTGCTTCGTTGGTTTCAACGCGTTTCAAGCCGTCAAACGTGTAAATCTTAGTCACCCTTGCGTCTTCATCAACGCCATTGCGGTGTATGATTTTCATCGGCGCACCCAGCCGGATTGTGCCTCGATGAACCCGTCCGATACCCAGACGTCCGAGATAATCATTGTAGTCAATCGTTGTAACAAGCATTTGAAATGGCGATGTCATGTCGCCCGGTGGGGGTGGTACCTTGTTGACAATTGCCTCGAAAAGAGGTTCAAGCGTAGTGCTCTGATCGTCCAATTCTTTCCTGGCAATACCTTGTTTCGCAATGCAATAGATGGCAGGGAAGTCGAGTTGGTCATCAGCTGCACCGAGAGAAAGAAAAAGCTCAAAGATGAGGTCAAGCACCTCATGAGGCCTCGCATCTTTTCGATCAATCTTGTTGATAACCACGATAGGTTTAAGCTTGAGGTCAAGGGACTTTTTTAGGACGAATTTGGTCCCTGGCAGAGGCCCCTCCGCTGCGTCAACGAGCAGAAGAACACCATCGACCATGGTAAGCGTTCGTTCCACCTCGCCACCAAAATCCGCATGGCCGGGTGTATCAACAATGTTGATCTTGATGTTCTTGTAGTGAACGGAAGTGTTCTTCGCAAGAATGGTGATACCTCGTTCACGTTCAAGGTCATTAGAATCCATAACTCGGGTAACAAGCTGCTGGTTTTGCCGGAATGTACCCGTCTGTCTCAGCATATGGTCTACGAGCGTTGTTTTGCCGTGGTCAACGTGAGCAATAATGGCAATGTTTCTTATGTCATCCCTTCGTTTCATAAATCTCCATCAAGTTTACTACCTATGCGCCACTATGTTGGGAGAAAAAAAAAGCCTCGGGCTGCATTGTATGGCCGAGGCGAGACAACACCTCCCGCTCTCACAAAAGTGTCATAAATATACTCAAATGACGTGAGAATTCCAAGATGAGAAACGGGTAGGTAGAGTTTTCTGCTTCCAGGGGGCTGGCATATCACAGACAAAAGCGAGCTCAAAGAGAACGACAATACCTTATGGCCTTGAACAAGGGACCCAACAGCTACTTGTCAATACAAAAAAAGGATACCCCGTGAATAGAGATATCCTTTTTTCAGCATGAATCTCAGCTTAACTGAGAAACTTTCCCCGTTTCAATTTTGAAAATAATCCCCTTTCCGGCTCTTGTTTCTCCGGGGTGGGAGGCGGGTCAGATGTCATCGGATCGTTCTCACCAAAGATCTTTGGAGGGTTTGATGCTTCCCGCCACAGGGTGCGTTCTTTTTCCTTGCGCTCGAGTTCCTTCTGCTGCTTGAGTGCTTCCAATCGTTGATCCTGCTCTTGTTTCCCTTGCAGGGAACCAGGTGCGGAAACTCTTGATTGGTTCATGCCATCGAAACCAGTTGATTTGGGCATCGACATCGTTATACCCCCTTTGCTTGGCGAATTTGTTGATCTATGTGCATGTTCCCATGCGGGAAGTACTGATTTTTCACAGGCTGCAACGTAGGGACTGGTCGGATCGAGCAGAAAAGCCTTCATTAGTGAATCAAATGCATTGTCGCACGATCCTTGCTCAAGGAACTTTTCCGCGACATTGGTCAACTGTCTGATACGAACTTGAAGATCCTTTGTTGACAGAGCCTCGTCGTCCAGAATTCCCGTGGGGAATTCGGCACCTACTGTTACAGAAAGGTAGCGTTGAGAATCACCGGAGGGGGGGCGATAATCCTTTTTGAGATTATTGACCCGATCAATAATTGCAGAGATATACGTGTTCTTTGGGTCGAGTTGTCGCGCTGTAGATAGTTGCTCAAGAGCAAGCTGAAAATTATTTGCGGCGATGAATTTTTCGGCGGCTCTAATCAACTGAGTCACCCCTCCATCACCTATCGACCAGGTTTGTGATCCACCAAACATTAAGAACCCCCCTTTCCTAACATTCTGAGCAATTGAGTCCGCTCTCTTCGCGTATCCAACGTCACGCATTCTTGCACTTGCGTGTATTTTCTTGTGAGAAAGGTAACAACATTAACCTTCAGTGTCAAGGGTATTCGCAAAAGTCTGCTATATTAATTTATTTCTCGATGGCTGTTTTCTGCTGTTTTGGCCATTTGGGGGGTGAGTTCAAACTAAATGCAAGTCAAAAAGATCCTTACGGCCTCCCAAGGCCTCATTTTGAGGGGGGTATTGTTGTTCCATCCAGTTTTTTTCTTGGCACGCTTTGCCTCTGGTAAGGACAAATTCCTACAAACTCGTGAGCCCGTTTCACATCCTGAATCAAGACGAAAGCCACGGATTGGAGTGCGGGTCCTCTCTTGGAGTTCTCTCCTAAGTTCTGTAATTTTCTCGCTGCATGTATCGCCGGTCGCGAGCTTGCTCTGAAAATCAATCTAATGCGGAATGCCTAGGAAGGAAACAATGCTTACAAACAAAGTTGCCGTCATTACCGGAGCGTCATCGGGGATCGGCGCTGCGCTTGCTGTCAAGCTTGCTGAGGCTGGAGCGTCGGTTGTCCTTGCAGCGCGACGCAAAGAGAAACTGGATAGTCTAGCACAACAGATTCAGGCAGCGGGACGCGTCGCTGTTCCTGTTCGCTGTGATGTTACCAAACGTGTTGAAGCCGAACAGCTCATTCATCGGGCGGTGAATAAGTTTGGCTCAATAGACATTCTTGTTAACAACGCTGGTCGCGGCCACTTTGCAGGAATTGAAGAAACGACGGATGAGGTGATTGAACACATGTTTGCGGTAAACACTTTCTCGCTCTGGTACACCACACGTCCTGCACTTGGATATATGAGGAAGAAGGGAACAGGCCACATCATAAACATCGCCAGCATGGCCGGGAAACTTGGCTATCCGTACAATAGCGCGTACGTTGCAGCAAAGCACGCGTGTGTTGGGTTTACATATGCGCTAAGGTCGGAGCTGGTTGAGACGGGCATTCACGCGACTGTCGTGTGCCCCGCTGGTGTGTTAACCGATTGGGCAACAGTTACGGAGGGCGGATCAATGCTGCCGATGTTTTCAGAGTCCGGTCCGATTATTAAACGAATTGCTGCGGAACGGGGCGTGGCACTTCCACCAATCGAAGGGGTCCTTCCACCAGAGGTCATTGCACAAAAAATCGTCGACTGTATTTACCACCCCGTAGCAGAAGTGTACACCCACAAGGGATCAAAAGAGTTCGCGGTTCTTGCAGCACAGGACAGAGAAAGCGCGGAGAAGCACCAGATTCCTGTAGTGCTTGGGGAAAGAGCTGTGTATCAAAAACTTAGAAAATGAGTAACGCTGCGAGGATCAAAAAGCGAACCGTACACCAAATCAACCGCTCTCAACTGAGAGAGCCGGAGATGGCCTCCGAAGACTGGCGAGAATTCAAAGAGGGGATTCACCTTTTTAACGAGCAACGGTTCTGGCACGCGCATGAGGCATGGGAAAACGTGTGGAAACGGAGACCGGAGGAGAGCAGGATTTTTTTCCAGGGGATTATCCAGGTTGCTGCAGCATATCATCTGCTACTTGCGAAGAACCGCTTCGGTGGAATGATGAAAAACTTTGCCAAGGCAGAGGAAAAGTTAAGACTGTTTCCTGATCACTTTCTTGGCCTCAGCATTTCCCAACTATTATCCGCGATTCAGGATTCGCGAAAGGAAGCCGAAAGGCTCGGCGCCGAGCGACTTGATCGGTTCGACCTCACTTCAATTCCGGTTCTCACTCTCACCGCTTGACCAACGCTTCCCTGCTATTTCAGGAGGAGCATCTTCCGGGTGCCTACAAAATTCCCCGCCTTCAAACGATAAAAATACATCCCGCTCGCAAGATCAGTTGCATCAAGACGTACAGTGTGAACTCCCGGCCTTTGAACCTCATTCGCCAATGTTAGTACCTCCTGGCCAATTACATTGTACAGCTTCAGACTCACCCGCATCGTTGACGGAAGGTTGTAGGTAATGGCCGTTGTTGGATTAAAGGGATTGGGATAGTTCTGCTGCAAGGCAAACTCTCTCACCACGGATTCTTCTGTTTCCACGCCGAGGGGGGGTGCAAAAGTTACCGTCAGATGCGGACGCACGGTGGTGTCTGGATCCTGTCGTGAATCGAACCGCTTGGCGGTCAATGTTGTGCTCTCGTTGCCGATGATGATCCATCCAAAGTTGCCGGATGGGTTGTCGAGCCATCCCTGCACATCACTCACCATCGCTGCTGTTGACCCCCACGTGTATGGGCCCAAGGCATCCACGCTCTGGCTCGAGCTCGGGGTTGATGCAAAATCCCCTCCAGCCGTTGTCCAAGGTGTGGTATTGAAAAATCTGTGTATCCATGTTGCGTCACCGGTTGTCGCTTGCGCGCCCGTCCCCTCATTCCCTGCCGCTGCGGAGGTTCCTTCACCCCAATCTGCAAGAACGCGATTTATGGAGACGGTCTGAGCACCTGTGATCGTAAATGACATGTTGAGGGTGAGCGTAACGCTTGAGATTGTTGCACCCGGGGGGAGTGCTCCGGCAATGTCAAAAGCTAATAGACCACGTCGTATGGAACCGGAGGGTTGGTTGGTTCTTCCCGCAAAGAAATGCGCGCCTGCGCCGTTGCTCAGCGAGCCGGTTGTGTCCTCATACAGAGTGTTGTCCTTACTAGGAATAAGTGTGACCTGGTTCTGCGAACTCGCATTTGAGACTGTCGATAGCAGGACGATGGTGAGAACAGCAAAAAGAGTTGGCAATCGTAGTAGGGGGTATCGTATGGGCATGGTGTCCTCCGCCTCTGGTTGTTATCGTCCGATAGTTATGTGTTGAACTTGGTGATGTCTGGGTTGGCTTGCCGAGAAAATATAGCCCTTTACATTTCAGATGCAATCAAAAAGAGGCACGTCGATTTGCCCTGTGGCATACGGTCAACACATCAACCTGAGGGAAGCGCATCGACCATCGGTGATGTTTTTCGGGGTCATACTTCATCCACAAGCTTCTAACTGGACGTGATCACTGGGGTGATTGGGCGGCCTGCTGAATTCTGACAATCACAAACTCGGCGGGCTTGAGCGGCGCAATGCCGATCATGATGTTCACGATCCCATGCTTGATATCGTCGTGCGTGGTTGTTTCCCTGTCGCACTTGACGAAGTATGCTTGCTCCGGTTTGTTGCCTTGAAATGCGCTCTGCTGAAAAAGGTTGTGTAAAAACGCGCCAACGCTCAGCCGGATCTTCACCCACAGTGGCTCATCATTGGGTTCAAACACTACCCACTTGGTTCCACGATCTATACTCTCTTCAATGAATAGCGCAAGCCGGCGGACAGGAATGTACTTCCACTCTGAACCCAGCCGGTCGTCGCCCTCCAATGTTCGCCCACCCCACACCACCGGACCACCGCCGGGAAATATCCGAAGGCAATTGACACCCCGCGAGTTCAGCGCGTTGTTTTCGGCTTCGGTCAAACTGTATTCGAGTCCCTCTACGCCAGCAAGACTGGTCTCAATTCCCGAGGGCGATTTCCAAACTCCGCGCGTGCTGTCGGTCCGCGCAATGACTCCTGCAACCGCTCCGCTTGGGGGAGCAGGACGCGGTTGTACGTTTGCCAGTGGATCGGGAATCCTGATCCATGGATAATACACAGCACCGTTACTCGTTTTTGGCAGAGCGTTATTCTGTTCCATCGCTGCAGGTGTCATTGCATTCCGAGGGGTATCGACAATCAAGAAGGCGCGGCGTTTGCGACAGTAATCCGCTGCCGCAGTGAGAATCGCGGGTACTGTAAGGCCCGGCAGCACCAGAAGATTGAAGAGATCAATTGCATCGAGTGCATGGATTCCAGCCACAAATTTCGGGGCCGTCGCGGTACGGGCAACACGTACCACCCACGCTTCAGTGCCTCCGTTGATGAAAAACTGGTTTACCGAGTAGCCAAGCTCAAGTCCTGATACGAGTCCACCAAATCGCCGTTCGAACTCGGCAAAAGAGCAGATGCGCACGGGATGGTTGCTTCGCCCTAATCTGGCCGCACCAACAAACGCAGCAATAGCGGTTGAGACACCTGAGATGGTCCGCACGCCTGCAGGGATTTCTTCTACGTACACGCCAGGATATGTCACGTTGAGAGTCATGGTACGCTATTCCTCGGGAGCCACCGGTAGTCTTCGGTAACTTTCACTCCCTGATATTCATTTGTGACCGGCTCTTTTTGTGTTGATGGCTTACTTTGGGATTGGACGGATACGGGGAGTATCGTCGCGAGGAAAAGGAACAGGAAAACAGTTTTCATGATGTTGCCCTTCTTGATTTGAGATTGCTTCATAAGTTGTCCAGGCTGAACGATGCCTGAGCATGGCAAACGCGAGGCTCACCAGCGCGAGTCACAAACCGTGGGGCAATCAGGAGTTCCGCTCAAGCCGACGATCCTGCAATTCTTTTAATGCAAGCAACGCCTCTTCTGAAAGGTCAGATGGAATATTGAGCTTCTTATT